>JASJAL010000043.1 GCA_030067055.1 Kiloniellales bacterium
CCCTGGCAGTGGGGCACGACCTCCTTCACCGTCGACACCGGGGCCTACGAGGGCGAGGTCGACAGCTACAAGGTCCTCTTCGAGCCGCCGGCCGAGCTGCAGGGCAAGATCGGCATGTTCAACGCCCCGGACGAGGTCATTCCCATGGCCCAGATCTACCTGGGCGTCCCACGCTGCAACGAGAGCGCCGAGGACATGCAGAAGGTCCTGGCCCTGCTCCAGGGCCAGAAGCCCCACGTCAAGGTCTACAACTCCGACGGCATCCTGGAGCGTCTGGTCTCCGGCGACACCGCGATCCACACCAACTGGAACGGCTATTCCCAGCGGGCGCGCAAGGAGAAGGCCTCGCTGCGCTACGCCTATCCCAAGGAGGGCGTGGTCACCTGGTTCGACAACGTCGCGGTGCCGGTCGGCGCCAAGAACCGGGACAACGCCCTCAAGTTCGTCGCCTTCATGCTGGAGCCGGAGAACGCCGCCATCCAGTCGAACTTCGCCGGCTATTCCAACGGCATCGCCGGCAGCAGCAAGTACATGACCGACGAGCTCAAGGCCGCGCCCGAGGTCAATCCGCCGGCCGACATCAAGGCCATGTTCAGCCAGAGCTGCTCCAAGAAGGCCCTGCAGCTCCAGGACCGGGTCTGGACCAAGCTGAAGCAGTAGCGGTACAGGGGCGGCTCGTTCGGCCGCCCCGACACCTTTCGTTGGACGACCGGGAGCCCAAGCATGCTGACCGTCTACAGCGAGGACCATCGCCTGCACCACGGCACGGCGGAGCTGATCGACGGCAAGCTGGTGCCGCCCTTCGAGAAGCCGGAGCGGGCCGAGATCGTGCTGGCCCGGGTCCGCGAGTCCGGCCTGGGCGAGGTCCGGCCGCCGGAGGACTTCGGGACGGCGCCCCTGGCGCGGGTTCACGCCGAGAACTTCCTCACCTTCCTGGAGACCGCTTGGGAGGCCTGGGTCTCAGCCCACGGCGACTACGACGCCCTGCCGCTGGCCTGGCCGATCCGCGGTCTGCGCAGCGACCGCGAGCCGGAGGCGATCGACGGCAAGCTCAGCTACTTCTCCTTCGACGCCGGCACGCCGATCACCGCCGGCACCTGGCGGGCAATCACCGCCTCGGCCAACGTCGCGCTGACCGGGCAGGCCCTGGTCGCCGGCGGCGAGCGCGCGGCCTTCTCGCTCTGCCGGCCGCCGGGCCACCACGCCGCGCGCGATTACTACGGCGGCTACTGCTTCCTCAACAACGCGGCCATCGCCGCCCAGGCCTTCCGCGACGGTGGGGCGGGGCGGGTCGCACTGCTCGACGTCGACTACCACCACGGCAACGGGACGCAGTCGATCTTCTACGACCGCGGCGACGTCTTCTTCGCCTCGATCCACGGCGACCCGCGCCAGGAGTTCCCCTACTTCCTCGGCTACGCCGACGAGACCGGCGAAGGCGCGGGCGAGGGCTGCACCGCCAACTACCCGCTCGCCTGGGGCAGCGGCTTCGATCTCTGGTCGGCAGCCCTGGACGACGCCTGCACCAGGATCGCGGCCTTCGGCGCCGAGGCCCTGGTCGTCTCCCTCGGCGTCGACACCTTCAAGGACGACCCGATCTCCCAGTTCAAGCTGGAAAGCTCAGACTACCCCACCATCGGCGCCCGCCTCGCCGCCCTCGGCCTGCCGACCCTCTTCGTCATGGAAGGCGGCTACGCCGTCGCGGAGATCGGCATAAACGCCGTGGGGGTGCTTGAGGGCTTCGAGGGGGCGACGTAGCCAGCTACCTTCATACTGTCATCAACGGGCGTGATCTCAGCGGCGCCACCAAGCGTGGTCGTCGAGAAGTTTCTGAGCGCGGAAAAGAGTGCCACTGGCACTCTTCTCATTTCTCTTTCTGAGCGCCCGAAACAGTGCCACTGGCACTGTTCCGAACGCTCAGCCCTTCACGCACACGACCTGCTTTAGGGTGTGAAGGACCTCGACCAGGTCGGACTGGGCGGCCATGACCGCGTCGATGTCCTTGTAGGCGGCCGGGGTCTCGTCGATGACGCCCTGGTCCTTGCGGCACTCGACGCCCTCGGTTGCGGCGCGGTGGTCCTTCAGGGTGAAGCGCCGCTTGGCCTCGCTGCGCGACATCACTCGGCCGGCGCCGTGGGAGCAGGAGTGGAAGGCCTCGGCGTTGCCCTTGCCGCGCACGATGAAGGAGCGCGCGCCCATCGAGCCCGGGATGATCCCCAGGTCGCCCTCGCGGGCCCGCACCGCGCCCTTGCGGGTCACCCAGACGTTCTCGCCGAAGTGGCTCTCCCGCTCCACGTAGTTGTGGTGGCAGTTGACCGCGACCTTGGCGGTCTTGAACTTCGGCAGGTGCTTCTTCAGGGCCTCCAGGGTGCGCGCCATCATGACCTCGCGGTTGGCGCGGGCGTAGTCCTGGGCCCAGCCGACCGCCTCGGTGTAGTCGTCGAAGAGCGCGTCCTCGCCCTCGACGAAGAAGGCCAGGTCCTTGTCCGGCAGGTAGCCGGAGATAAAGCGCTTCTCGATGCCGCGGCGGGCCTCCTGGATGAAGTAGGTGCCGACCTTGTTGCCGGTGCCGCGCGAGCCCGAGTGCAGCATCACCCAGACCAGCCCCGCCTCGTCCAGGCAGACCTCGACGAAGTGGTTGCCGCCGCCCAGGGTGCCCATCTGGGCCAGAGCCTTGTGGGTGAAGATCTTCGGATGCTTGGCGACCACCGCCTGCAGGCGCTCGGCCAGGTCGCTGCGGCCGAAGGCGGTCTCGGCCCGGGCCGGGACCTGGCCGTCGCGCCAGTCGCCGCCCTTGCCGTTGCCGACGGGCACCGCGCGCTCGATCTCGGCGCGGAGCTTGGCCAGGGAGTCGGGCATGCGCTCGGCCTTGAGGTCGGTCTGCACCGCCATCATGCCGCAGCCGATGTCGACCCCGACCGCCGCCGGGATGATCGCGCCTTTGGTCGCGATCACCGAGCCGACGGTGGCGCCGCGGCCCAGGTGCACGTCGGGCATGGCCGCCACGTGCTTGTGGATGAAGGGCAGCGCCGCGATGTTCTCTAGCTGACGGCGCGCGGCGTCCTCGACCGGGACGCCCTTGATCCAGGCCTTGATGGGCTTGCCGCGGGTCTCGATGAACTCGAAGCCGCTCATGGTCTTCGCTCCTGCTTTGGCGGGGCTCACCTTGCCCCCATAGTTCTTAAGCGCAAAAAACTTAACCCCTCCTTGGCCGCGGCCCGGGAGGGGTTTTCGAAGGCGTCGCCGACGATTCTCGGCTCGTCACGAACGCGGCGGAAAGCTCCCTTCCGGCAGGACGCGGCACAGCCGCGCGTCCGTTAGGACGACGGTCCAGCTGCGATCCTTCGCAAGGTATGGCGATCTCGTGGTCATGCCGATACGTCCGCTGACCCCGGCGCCCATCGCCGAGGGCCGTCTGTGTAGCGCCGGGAGTGGGCGAAAGTCAAGGAAGGCCGGGCTGCGGTGGACCGCCACGCAGCCCTATTGGCCTTGCAGGCCGCCGAGGATCGGCTGGTACTTGCGCAAGAGATCCGGCGCTTCCGGGTGCCATGGGAAGCGGCCCTGCTCGCAGGGGTAGACGCACTGAAGCAGGGGAAAGCCGTCGCCGTCGTAGTACCAGAGGTCCCAGCCGACGTAGTCCGGGTAGCAGTCCTTCGGCACCGGATGCATGTAGCAGTCGACGCGCTCCAGGATGTCGTCGTAGCTGCGGCCGGCCTCGTAGCGGGCCCCCTCCTCGCCGATGCGAATGCACATGTTGTTGATGATGGCGTTCGACAGGGGCTCGGTCATCCCGCAGATGATGGTCTCCGGATGCCCGAAGGTCTCGAAGAAGCCGACGCTGTAGGCGAAGGGCGGCTCGATCTCGTCGTCGTCGAAGACGTAGATGAAGCTCCAGCCGTCGCGCTTCACGTCGTCCCGGACCAGGCGCTCCTTCTCGTCCGAACTCAGCCAGAACATCGGATCCTCCTCGGTTTCTTACTGCTTCGCCGCGGAGCGACGACCCGAGGCTAGGCCCGAAGACCAAAGAACTCGCTAAGATGCGACGTCGCCGGAGAGAGAATCGGCGCAGGAGGTGCCGGCCATTTTCAGGTCCCTCGCAGAGCGGGTTCATGCCCCGTAGCGCCAGATAAGCGGCAGGTCGTGGGTTCGAATTCCACCTCCCCTACCAGCATTTTGGGCCGGACCCGGCCTCGGGCGGTCTCAGAATTCATAGTCCGGCAGGATCGCCTCGAGCGCAGTGGCTTCGATGCCGAGGTCGTCGAGCGACAGGGCGCTCTCGGCAACCAGGTTGTCCTGCCGCATCAGGGCGACCTGCGCGCGGGTCAAGGGCGGCGCGGGAAGGATGGACGCCAGGATTGCCAGGATTCGCCACACCGAGAACGGCACGGGCAGCAGGAGATGCCGCCGCTGCGTGCTCTCCAGGATCAGCTCGATTAGGGCGCGGTAGCTGTAGATGCCGGGGCCGCCGAGCTCGTAGGTCTTGCCCGGCGCCTCGGGGTGCTTGAGGGCCCGGAGCACAGCCGCGGCGACGTCACCCACGTAGACCGGCTGCAGCTTGGTGTGACCGCGCCCGAAAAGCGGCAGCACCGGCGTGCGGGAGGCGATGTCAGCCAGGGCGTTCAGGAAGCTGTCCTCGGGGCCGAAGAGGACGCTGGGACGCAGGATCGTGGCGCGCGCAAAGGCGTCCATGACCAGCAGCTCGCCCTTGGCTCGCGCCCGAACGTAGCGCGATTCTGACTGCAGGTCGGCACCGATGCCGGAGATGTGGACCAGGCGGTCGATGCCCAGAATCGCGGCCTGCTGCGCCACGGTCTGCGCGCCGCGTTCGTGAACCGCCTCGAAGGTCTCGGCGCCCTTTTCGACATAGAGGCCGACGGCGTTGACCACCGCCTCGGCGCCCTCGAGGGCCAAGGCAACGGAGGTCTCGTCGCGGAGGTCCGCGTGGACCGGCTGCAGGTCGCCGCCGCGATCCGGCCGCCGGTCGATCGCGGCCTCGTCGGGATGCCGGGCCGCGAGGCGGACCGTGGTCCCC
This sequence comes from Kiloniellales bacterium, assembly GCA_030067055.1. Next base: position 5,033 of record JASJAL010000043.1, read on the forward strand.
TCGGCAAGGAGCCGCTCGACGATCGCGCGGCCAAGGAAGCCCGAGCCGCCGAACACGGTCACGCAGCCGGGGTGCGAATCCGCTGCCATGTCGTTGCTCACAGGCATCTCCCAGAGGCCGCTGTGCCGCTACGGCCCGCGAGGTTCGACGACAGCAGCCGGATCTCAGTGTCCGGTGTCAGCGGCCCCAGGGGAAGGCGTCGCGCGGCGGCAATTCACCCTCGGCTTGGTCCAGGGCCTCGGCGATCCGCAGTCCCTCGTTCCACTTGGCCATGCGCTCGGAGCGCGCGAAGGAGCCGACCTTGAGCTGCTTGACGCCCCAGCCGACGGCGAGGTGGACGATCGTGACGTCCTCGCTCTCGCCCGAGCGCGCCGAGACGATGGCCTCCCAGCCCGCCGTGCGCGCCGCCTCCAAGGCCGCGCGCGCCTCGCTCAAGGTGCCGGCCTGGTTCGGCTTGATCAGGGCGGTGTTGCAGGCGCCGGTCGCGGCGGCCTCGGCGATGCGCCCGGCGTTGGTGCAGATGAAGTCGTCGGCGACCACCTCGACCCGCGGCCCGGCGGCGGCCGTGAAGCGCGCCAGCGCCGCGCCGTCGTCCTCGCCGAGCGGATCCTCGATGGCGACGATGGGGTAGCGCGTTAGCCAGGCGAGCAGCATCTCGGAGAGCGCGTCGCCGTCGACCTCGCGGCCGTCGCGGGCCAGCCGATAGCCGCCGCCCTGGCCGAAATCGGTCGCGGCGATGTCGAGCGAGATCGCGACCTCCTCGCCGGGGGTCCGTCCCGCCCGCTCGATGGCCCGGACCAGGACGTCGAGCGCCTGCTCGTTGCTGTCGAAGGCCGGCCAGTGGCCGCCCTCGTCCGCCACCCCCTGCAGCAGCCCGGACTCGGCCATCAGCTGCCCTGCGGCGCGATAGACCTCGGCGGTCCAGTCGAGCGCCTGGGCGTAGCTCCCGGCGCCGACCGCGATCACCATGAAGTCTTGGACGTCGACGCGACGCCCGGCGTGCGCGCCGCCGCCGAAGATCTGCACCTCGGGTAGCGGCAGGCGCAGATCGGCGCCGGGCTCGGCGAGGTGGCGCCAGAGCGGCAGGTCCCGGGCCGCGGCCGCGGCGTGGGCCACGGCCATCGAGGTCGCGACCAGGGCGTTGCCGCCGAGGCGCGCGCGGTTCGGCGTGCCGTCCAGCGCCACCAGGGCCGCGTCGATGCCGGCTTGATCGCTGGCCGAACGCCCGCGCAGCAGGTCGGCGATTTCGCCGTCGACCGCGCCGCGCGCGCCGCGCACGTCGAAGCCACCGAAGGCCTCGCCGCCGTCGCGCAGATCGACGGCCTCGGCGCTGCCGGTCGAGGCGCCGGCCGGTGCGATGGCGCGGCCGACCGCGCCGCCGGTCAGCCGCACTTCGGCCTCGACGGTGGGCCGCCCGCGGGAATCCCAGACCCGGCGGCCCCGGACGGAGGCGATCTTGTCGGTCATGCGTCGAGCTCCCGGTTCCAGGCGGCGAGCGCCGCGCCGAGCTCATCCGCGGGTTGGGCCAGCAGCTGCCTGGCACAGCGCCGCACGCGGTCTCGGTCGGCCTCTTCGGTGACGTACTCGACCGGTGACTTGCCGTCGACCCGGGCCAGAAACAAGCCGGCCAGCAGCTGCGCGGCGCGCGCCTCGAGCTCGGCGGCAGGCTCCCAGTCCACGCCTTCGAGGTAGGTGCGAGCCAGCGCACCAAAGCAGTCGTTGAAGGCGGGGCGCGCGGCGGGCGTCCAGAGCGACTTCAACAAGAGGTGATTGACGCAGAACGCGAGGTCGAAGGCTGGGTCGCCGATGCAGGCGCATTCGGCGTCGAGGAAGACGGGTCCCTTGGGGCCGTCGAGGATGTTCTTCGGGCTGACGTCGCCGTGGATCATGACGCGTCGGGTCGCCGCGGTGCGGCGGCTCAAGCCGAACAGTACCTCCCGCAGGTCGGGATGCCGCGCGGCGGTCGCCTCGAGGTAGGGCTCGAGCCGGATGTCCTGGAAGATGTCGCTGCGCGGGAAGCGCTCGGCGACCGCCGGATCGTTGGCGGTCGCGGCGTGGATCGCGGCGAGCCGGCGCCCGACCTCGGCGGCGACGGCGGGATCGGCGCGACCGTCGCGCAGCTCGCTCTTCCACAGGCGATGGCTCGACGGGTCGAGATAGGTCATGGCGCAGAGCATGCTGTCGGGGTCGTGGTAGAGCACCTCCGGCGCGGCACCGGGCACGATCGCACCGGCGATCTCGTACCAGGCGACCTCGAAGCGGTTACGCTCGACGGGGGCGACCCAGTGCGCCTCGACCTTGAGCTGAGGCAAGGCGCGCTTGACGCAGAAGGTCCGCTCGGGCGTCGTCACCTTCCAGATGTCGGAGGACACGCCGCCTTCGAGCCGCTCGAAGCGCGCCGCCTCGGGATCGGCAATGAGATTCGCCTTCCTCAAGGTGGCGATCATGGACGGGTCCGGCTGCTCGACGCCCGACTGGCGCGTGGTCATGGGGCTCTCCGGGGATTCGAAGGTCGTGTAACCGATAGAATGGAATCCTCTGCGCCCGGCGGAGTCCAGCCGTCTTTTCGAATTGCTGCCGTTGGGGACAACGCCAGCGAGCCTCGGGGCGCGGCCGGCGTTGAGCCCGCCCGGCGGCTCGGCTAGGATCGCGCCGCTTCGAAAGCGGGAAGTCCAGGCAAGCGCGGGAGGAAGGCGGCATGGCGAAAACGGCGTTCATCGGTCTCGGGGTGATGGGGTATCCCATGGCCGGGCATCTGAAGACGGGGGGTCACGAGGTCACGGTCTATAATCGCACCACCGCCAAGGCGGAACGCTGGGCCGCCGAGCACGGCGGCAGCTATGCGCCGACGCCGCGCGAGGCGGCACAAGGCGCCGAGTTCGTTTTCGTCTGCGTCGGCAACGATGACGACCTGCGCGCCGTGGTCCTGGGCGACGACGGGGCCTTCGCAGGGATGAGCACCGGGGCGGTCCTGGTCGATCACACCACGGCCTCGGCCGAGGTCGCGCGGGAGCTGGCGGAGGTCGGCGGCCAGTGCGGGGTCGAGGTGATCGACGCGCCGGTCTCCGGCGGCCAGGCCGGGGCCGAGAACGGCGCGCTCACCGTTATGTGCGGCGGCGAGGCCGCGACCTTCGACAAGGCCGCGCCGGTGATCGACTGCTTCGCGAAGGCCTGCATCCTGATGGGCCCGGCGGGCGCCGGCCAGCTGACCAAGATGGTCAACCAGATCTGCATCGCCGGGCTGCTGCAGGGCCTGTCCGAGGGCATGAACTTCGGCCAGAAGGCCGGGCTCGACATGGAGAAGGTGATCGAGGTGATCTCCAAGGGCGCGGCCCAGTCCTGGCAGATGGACAACCGCGCCTCGACCATGTGCGCGGGCAAGTTCGACTTCGGCTTCGCCGTCGACTGGATGCGCAAGGATCTCGGCATTGCCCTGGCCGAGGCCAAGGGCAACGGCGCGCGGCTCCCGGTCACCGCCCTGGTCGACCAGTTCTACGCCCAGGTCCAGGCCCGCGGCGGCCAGCGCTGGGACACCTCCAGCCTGGTCCAGCTGCTCGCCCAGGATTGAGGTGCTGTTTCCGCGGCTCGCTCAGTTCTAGCCCGGGACCCCGGGTCAGCTGTCTTCCAGCTGCTTGAGCTTGCGGTTGACCACGCCGGCGATCTCGGCCAGGCGCTCGCGGCTGGCTGCGCCGCTGACCGCGTAGGCCAGGTTGCTGGTCGGCCAGGCCAGGGCGACCGTGGCCTCGTCCTCCAGGTAGACCTTGCCGGGCGCCAGGCGCTTGGCCTCGGCGGTGATGTAGCAGGTCACCCGCTCGCCCTCGCGGGTCTCGTAGACCAGCAAGGCCGCCGGACCGTGGACGGTCGAGATCAGGCGCCCGCCCAGGAGGCTCAGCCCGGCCTCGCTGAGGTCCGGGGCCATGATGGGCACGCCCAGGCGCTGAGTCAGCCAGGACTGCAGGTAGTCCCGCTCGATGGCGGCGACCTCGACGGCGTGCCGTCGGTCCGCGGCGTAGACCTGGTGCGCGGCCACAGCCTCGCGCAGGAAGCGCTTCTCCTCGAGCCCAAGGAAAGGCAGCTTGTCGTAGCCCCAGCCCAGGGCACCGCCCAGCGCGCCGCCGACCGCCAGAAGCAGGACGGCCGCGGCGGCCCGCGGCAGCCAGGTGATCTCACGCACCGGCGGGCGGTCCTGCAAGATCGCGAGCATGGAGGCCGGCACCGCCTCGTTGCCGACGCCGGCGAGGGCGGCGCGCAGGGCGCGATTCTGCCGGCGATAGGCGCTGACCCGCTCGGCGTCGTCCGGGCTCTGGGCCAGATGGGCGTCGACCTCGGCGCGGCGCTCGGGCGTCAGCTCCTCGTCGACGTAGGCCTGGAGATCGTCCAGGGATACCAGTTTCGGGTCGCTCATTTGACCCTCCGGATCGGCGGCACGTTGCCCCGGTCGGTCAGGTCGCGCAGCCGCTCGCGGCCGCGGGACAGGCGCGACATGACGGTCCCGACCGGCACGCCCAGGACCGCGGCGGCCTCCTCGTAGCGCAGCCCCTCGACCCCGACCAGGAGGATCGCCTCGCGCTGGTCGTCGTTGAGGTTGTCCAGCGCGTCCAGGACCTCGGAGGTCTCCAATTGGTCGCCCTGGCGGGCATTCTGCCCCAGGTGCTCGGCCGCCTCGGAGGGCGCGAAGCGCGGCTGGCGCGACAGGCTGCGCATCTGGTTGGCGTAGAGGTTGTGCAAGATGGTGAAGAGCCAGGCCCTGAGATTGCCCGGCTGGCGCCAGAGGTGGCGCCGCGACCAGGCGCGCAGCAGGCAGTCCTGGACCAAATCGTCGGCCCGTTCGGCGTCGCGTAGCAGGGCGCGCGCGTAGCGGCGGAGCGCCGGGATCTCAGCGGCGATCATCGTTGCCAAGTCGTCCATTCCCCAAGCCTGCCCGGATGCCCGAAGGATCACAAATGATAAATCTGTGCATCCGGCAGGCTTGCATCAGCCCGATTTCGACCACCCTTGACCGACGAACACCGAAGAGGTGGAACTTCATCCCATGGTTCTGACCGCGGTCGCAGTCGGTGGCATCTATGCAACAGTGCCCGTGTGCTCAGAGGCTTAGGATCAGCAATAGACCGCTTTGCCTGCCTTGACGCGGGAGGGCTGCATCGCGCGGCTCGCTGTGGCAGCCTGTGGGAGTCGGCCGGCCCTTTCGGCCCTGGTCTTGTCAGTTGAGAGAAGGATCCGGACCATGACCGAGCGCATGACCCCCAAGGATGACGACCTGCTGCTGGTCATCGACGTGCAGAACGACTTCTGCAGCGGCGGCGCCCTGGCGGTACCCGACGGCGAGGCCGTGGTGCCGGTGATCAACGCGCTGGCCGCCCGCTTCGGCCATGTCGTCCTGACCCAGGACTGGCATCCCGGCGGGCATCTCTCCTTCGCTTCCAGCCATGCCGGTCGCCAGCCCTTCGAGACCACCGAGCTGGACTACGGCACGCAGGTGCTCTGGCCCGACCACTGCGTCCAGGGCACGGCGGGTGCGGCCTTCCACGCCGATCTGGCACTGCCCCAGGCGGAGCTCGTCCTGCGCAAGGGCTTCCGGCCGGCGATCGATTCCTATTCCGCCTTCTTCGAGAACGACCAGACCACGCCGACCGGGCTTGGCGGATACCTGCGCGAGCGCGGGCTGGGCCGGGTCTTCCTCTGCGGCCTGGCGACGGACTTCTGCGTCCAGTTCTCCGCCCTCGACGCCCGGCGCCTCGGCTTCGAGACCGTGCTGGTCGAGGATGCCTGCCGAGCCATCGATCTGGAGGGCTCGCTCGCCGCCGCCCGCACCAAGATGGCCGAGGCCGGGGTGGTCACGGCGACGTCGGGGCAGGTCGCCTAGGAACAACCACGCGCTCTTTGACCGCACTCGTCTTTCCTGCCCGGACTTGATCCGGGCATCCATCGAGCGATCGGCTCTGTGGGCTATCGGGTCGAGCCCGGCAATGACAGAGGAGGTGAGGACCGGTCAGGCGTCCACAATTAAGACGTCATTCGGCGCAAACGACGGCCGTCAGGACGCGGGCTTGGGTTCCGCTTCGAGGTATTCCTCGACCTTCGGCAGGAGCCGCTTCACGATGCGGTCGTCCAGGCGGTAGGCCCAGCTCTCGGTCTGGGCGGTGATCTCGGTGACCTGCGCCTCGGCGGCGCTGCGGGCTTCGGCCTCCGCCGGCGCGTCTTCGGCGAGTGATGCCGAGAGCTTGGCCCAGAGCTCGCCGTCGGCCTCGCCCAGCTCGACCGTGACCGCGACCCCGTCGAAGGTGGTCACGGTGGTGCGGTTGGGCGCGGCGACGAAGTCGATCTCCGCGGCCGGCGCGACCTCGTCGAAGCTGACGAAAGCCAGGGCAGAGCCGAGCTGCGAGGTCTTGCTGCCCGCCGCCTTGCGGCCCTCCGGCAGGTCTGCCAGGTCGAAGATCTTGTCCTCGGCGTTGGCCCGGGTCGCGGTGAAGCGGGTGCCGTCAGCGTGCGCCACCTCGATGCGCGCGACCGTATTGGCGGCGACGTGAACCACGTCGGTTTGCAGCCAGGCGCGCTCGCCCTCCGGCAGCTCGACCGTCCCGGCGGCCAGCCAGGCCTGCTCGCCGCCCGGGACGCGGTAGTAGATGCCGCCGCTGGCGTCGCCCAGGGCACCCGGGCGATCCCGGCCCAGCAGGGCCTCGGCCAGGACCGTGCCGTCGGCGGCGCTGACCCGGACCAGGCGCGACTTGGCGCCCTCGCTCTCGACGTCCTCGACCTCGAGACGGACGAAGCCCTCGGGCTTGCGGGTCTTGGGCTCGGCGATCTTGAGCGCGCGCAGGGCGAGGATCGCCTCGCGCACGATGGTCTCGCGCGCCGGATAGCCCTGTTTGCTCGGCAGGGTCCAGCCCCCTTCGCTCCCGCGGGTCAGGACGACCTGCCCCTCGGCCGTGATCAGCTCCAGCTTGGCGGCGTCGTTGAGCCGCTCCTGCAGCAGCGGGAAGAGCGGCTCCTCCGGCTTCAAAGCCTGGCGGGTGGCCGGCTGTTCGCGCAGGGCGTAGACCGCACCGGCCACGGTCGCCAGGGTGACCACCGCCAGGATGACGAAGTTGCGTGGGCTCATGCGGTCGCCTCCGCTCTCGCCGTGCCGCTTTGGGCCGAGCGCGCCGCCCGGCGTCGGCGCAACCAGAGCACGCCGGCGGCGATCACCACCGTCACCAGCGGCATGCCCCAGATGTTGATGCCCTTGACCCAGGCCTCGACCTCGCCGATGTCCTGACGTAGCGCGCGTTGGACGTCGCGCAATTCGCGCCGGGCCTGGATCAGGTCGCTGCGCAGCTTGGCCAGCGCCTGATCGGCCTCGGCGCTTTGCAGGATTCCGGTCGCCTGCTCTTCCTGCTGCAGGCGGGCGATCTCCTGCTCGGCCTTCTCGATGCGCTCGACGATGGCCTGCTCCTGCTGGCGGTACTCGAGCTCGGCGTCGCGCTGGATGTTCTGGATCAGGGTCAGCGGCCGGTCGACCAGGGCCCGACCGCGCAGGCTGATCAGCCCCTCGCTGCCGCTGAGGTTGTCCAGGGAATTGACCACCAGGTCGACGTTGTTGGCGATCGGCAGGGCCAGGCGCTGGCCGAAGAGGTTGTCGGCCCGCGACCAGACGCTGTCGACTAGCAGGTCGGAATCGGCGATCACGATCAAGTTGGCGGCACCGTCGGACTTGGCCAGGTGCGCCTGCTTGAGCGCCTCGGCGTCCTCCGACGCCTCCAGCAGGGCCTCGGGCGGGCCGTCGGGGAAGGCGGACTCGACCGCGCCGGTGATCCGGGCTGCCAGGACTTTGGGCTCGCCCGGTCCCAGGAACTTGGCCAGCAGAGCTACCGGGTCCGGCGCGACCTGGATCTCGGAGACGGCGATCGGCAGGCTTTGCTCGCTCGAGATGATCAGCGGCTCCAGCGTCGTTGTGGCGCCCTCGACGGCGGTGATCGCGCCGGCGGCGTTGAGGTTGATGACCTGCAGCTCGGCGGTGACCGTGTCCTCGGCTGCCAGACGCTCGGCGCCAAGCGACAGCCAGGGCACGTACTCGGTCACCACCTGGCGGCCGCGCACCCGCGCCGCCACCTTGCGGGCCGAGAGCCGGTCGCCGACGATGGTTTCCGGATCGATCTCCAGGCCCCAGGCCGCCAGCAGCGGCGCCATCTCGGCCGCGCCGGTACTGACGTAGCCGCCGCTGCGCTGGTTGATCTCGGACAGGGCCTCGGACCAGGGATCGATCAGCGCCAGCACGCGTCCACCCCGGAGGACGAACTGGTCGATGGCGTAGAGCGCGCCCTGAGACAGTCCCTCGGGCTGGGCCAGAAGCAACACCCCGACCTGCTCGCCGATCTCCAGGGTCTCGCCCTGGGCTTCGAGGAAGGAAAGGTCGAAGAACTGCGCGAGCGATGAGGTCGCCAGCCAGGGCCTGAAGCCGGTCATGCCATCGCCCTGAAGCGGCAGTGCGCCGAGCACGGCCACCTTGGGCTTCTCTGGATTCGCCAGGTTGTGGACCAGGCGGGTCAAGTCGTATTCCAGGAAGGCCGCGCGCTCGGGCTGAAAGAAGGGGATCACGTCGCTGTCGTCGGTCGCGTTGAAGCCGGTCAGCCCGAAGTAGACGACGCCCGCGCCGGCGGCCAGGGCGGCGCCCTGCAGACCCTCGGCCACCGCCTGATCCTCTTCCGGCGAGAAGGCCTCGGGATCGTAGACCTGCAAGCGAATGCCGCCGTCGGCCAGGCGCTCGTACTCGCGCAGCAGCTCCTCGACCCGCCGGGCGTGGTTGCCGTAGTAGGGGTTGGTCTCGACCAGGGCCTTGGAAAGGTAGAAGCGCAGGGTCAGCGGCTCGTCGATCTCGCCGAGGACCTTGCGGGTGCCCTCGGACAGGGTGAAAAGCCGCTGCTCGGTCAGGTCGAGCCGGGTCTGGGTCAAGGTCGCCCGGGTCAGGATGTTGAAGGCGACGAAGAGCACCATCGCCAAAAGGATCGCGGCGATGGCCAGGCGGTTGCGGGTCGCCGAGGTCAGGCCTTTGCTCATGGTCGCCTCAGATCCCCTTGCGCAGGTCGACGATCAGGGTGTTGATCAGCAGCGCGATGCCGATCAGCGAGCCGAAGAACAGCAGGTGGCGCAGGTCGATCACGCCCTGGGAGATCGCCTGGTAGTTCGACAGGAAGGAGAAGGAGCCGACCGCGTCCGCGAAGAACGATGGAGTCCAGGCGCGCAGGAAGTTCTGCACCAGCTCGATCCCGGCGAGGTTGAAGACGAAGCAGACCGCGGCGGCGAGCACGAAGGCGATGACCTGGTTCCGGGTCACCGCCGAGAGGCAGGCGCCGATTGCCAGGAAGCCCCCGGCCATCAGCCAACTGGCCAGATAGGTGGCCAGGATCACGCCGTTGTCCGGCGTCCCCAGGACGTTGACGGTAACCCAGATCGGGAAAGTCAGAAGCAGGGCGATGCCGGCGAAGACCCAGGCGGCCAGGAACTTGCCTGCCACGGCCTGGCCGGTCGAGATCGGCAGGGTCATCAGGAACTCGATGGTGCCGGTCTTGCGCTCCTCCGCCCAGAGCCGCATCGCCACCGCTGGGATCAGGAAGAGGTAGAGCCAGGGGTGGAACAGGAAGAAGGCCTGAAGGTCGGCCTGGCCGCGCTGGAAGAAGCTACCGAGATAGAAGGTGAGCGCGCCGGACAGCATCAGGAAGATGGTGATGAAGACGTAGGCCAGCGGACTGGTGAAGTAGCCGGCCAGCTCTCGCCTCAGGATCGTCAGGGTGCCCGCCATGACTCAACTCCCCGCCGTCAGGTTGCGGAAGACATCGTCCAGCCGGCCGCGCTCGCGCTGGATCTCGGCGCCGCCGAGGTTGCCGTCGGCGAGCGCGTTGGTCACCACCGCCTCCAGGTCGCGCTCGTCGCCGTCCTCGAACTGGACCACCAGGTTGGCCCGGCCGTTGAGTGCGCTCTTGTCGATGAAACGCAGCTTGGCGCTGCTCAGGACCGAGACGGTGTCGGCCATCTGCTCGGCACCGATCCGGACCCGCACCGCGTTGTTGTAGGCCGAGCGGGCGAGCAGGGCCTCTGGCGCCTCGTCGGCGACCAAGCGGCCGCGGGAGATGACGATGGCCCGGGTGCAGAGTGCCTCGATCTCTTCCAGGATGTGAGTCGAGATCACGATCGCCTTGTCGCCGGCCAGGTCGTTCAGCAGGCCGCGCACCTCGTGCTTTTGGTTCGGGTCCAGGCCGTCGGTCGGCTCGTCGAGAATCAGGACCTCGGGGTCGTGGAGGATCGCCTGGGCGATGCCGACGCGCCGCTTGAACCCCTTGGACAGGGTGTCGATCGGCCGGTGGGCGACCTCCTCAAGCATCAGACTGGAGACCGCCTTCTCGATCCGGCTGGACTTGTCCGGACCCCCGAAGCCGCGGATCCGCGCCACGAAGTCGAGGAGCTCCACCGGGGTCATGTCGCCGTAGAGCGGCGCGCCCTCGGGCAGGTAGCCGACCCGTCGCTTGACCTCGATCGGCGCGCGGGTCACCTCGTGGCCGCAGACCACGGCACTGCCTGAGGTCGGCGGCAGGAAGCCGGTGACCATCCGCATGGTCGTGGTCTTGCCGGAGCCGTTCGGCCCGAGGAATCCGAGCACCTCGCCGCGGGCGACGGAAAAGGACATGGCGTCGACCGCGGTCAGGCGGCCGAAGCGCTTGGTCAGGTTTTGGAGGTCAAGCAGCTGGTCTTGGTTCATCGAGTCGCTGTCTCAAGCGTTCCCTTGAAAACGACCGTGACGGCATTGCCCTGTTGCGAAGATTTTCTCGTGCCGGCTTCGCCGAGAAGCCGCTGCGCCGGGCTATATAAGCAACCTCCGCCGGGTTGAAAAGACCCTTGCCGGTCCCCCGCGGAAGGGTGCCGACGGCCGGCTTGGTCCCGAGTCGCCGAGATCACGGAATCCTCACGTCGGCTCCCTTGCGGTTTGAAGCGGCGAGTCGCAGAATGAGCGCCTTCTAAAAGGGGTGACGACGGACCGGCGTGCGCCGGCCGGATCGGCCTCAAGGCTCGGGAAAAATCGGTACCGCACCCGCTTCGAAGGTGCGGGGAGCGTCGTCGGGTGCGTTTGTACCGACGGCGAAAGGCGGTTGTTCGCGCGCAGGCGTGGCGACCGGTGGCATCCAGGCGCCCAGGCAGGGCCGATCCAGAGCCGAAGGGAGGCAAGTAAACCATGCTGCAGATAGGCAGGGACGACCTCATCAAAGCCTATACCCAGATGTGCACGATCCGAGAATTCGAGGAGCGTGTGCATACCGAGTTTGCCGGGGGCGCGATCCCCGGGTTCGTTCATCTCTATGCCGGGGAAGAGGCCTCGGGCGTCGGTGTCTGCATGCACCTGGAGGACAAGGACTGCATCGGCTCCACCCACCGCGGCCACGGC
>JASJAL010000044.1 GCA_030067055.1 Kiloniellales bacterium
GAAAGGGGACCTCGAAGATCGTCGGCGTGGCGTCGAGGTTGGGATAGTGCAGGAGCAGGTTGAAGCTGGTCGAGACCGCCTTCAGCTGCAGCGCGATGTAGGGCATGATTCCGACCACGGCGATCACGGTGACCAGGCCGGAAATCATTGTGCTCTTGCCGTAGCGCGAGGAGATGAAGTCGGCGATCGAGGTGATGCGGTTGGTCTTGCTGATCCGGAGGATCTTCGCCAGGACGAACCACCAAAGCACGAAGGTCAAGGTCGGGCCGAGATAGATCGGCAGGAAGGCGACCCCGTCCTGGGCCGCGCGGCCGACGCTGCCGTAGAAGGTCCAGGAGGTGCAGTAGACCGCGATCGACAGCGTATAGATGTAGGGGTTTGCGATCAGGCTGCGGCCCTCCCGGGCGCGCTTGTCGCCATAGTAAGCGATCGCGAACAGCAGGCAGAGGTAGGCACAGGCGACGGGCAGCACGACCCAGCCGGACAGCATGGCTCAGTCCCCGTCCTGCGCGTCGGAGGGCCGCAGGGGCAGGTCCGACCGTGGCACGTCCGACCAGCCCGCCTGCGGGCGATGGCTGGGAATCCGCCGCCAGCGCTCCGAGGCCAGGGCGGTCAGGCCGATCAGAACGCCCCAGACCGCGAAGAGGTAGATGTAGAGCAGCGGGATGCCGAACAGCCAGCCCGGGCCGTTGAAGATCGACAGCAGGGGCGGGCTCAGCAGAACCAGGCCCAGAAGGAATAGGGCCAGGTGGCGTTCGCCGCTGGTTCCGCGCCTCGGCATGCTCCTCGTCTCCGGTGACCTGCCCCGGGTTGTGCTGACGGGCCAAGTCTACACCCCCCAGCTCGACTTGGCACCGGCCGGAAAACCATTGGGTCGACTAGAATTCCTCTTGGCGGCGCCGGACCTCGACCATCTGCTCCGAGGCGCTGAAGGCGGCCCCCAGAGTGGTGATCCCGCGCGCCTCGAGCAGCTTTAGCATGGCCAGAAAGACCTCGGCGGTGACCATGGTGTCGCCCATCGCGGTGTGCCGGCCCCAGACCTCGACCCCCAGCCGCTCGGCGATGGCGTCCAGAGTGTGGTTCTGTTCTTCCGGATGCAGCCAGACCGACAGCAGCAGGGTGTCGAGCACGGGATTGTCGAAGACGACGTCGCAGACGGCTTCCTTGAGCCTGAGGAACTTCATGTCGAAGGCCGCGTTGTGGGCGATCAGCACGGCATCGGTCGCGAAGCGGTGGAACTGAGGCAGGACCGTCTGCGCGACGGGGCCGTCGCGCACCATCTCGTCGGTGATCCCGTGAAAGCGGATCGAGGCCTTGGGAATTGGCTTGCCGGGGTTGACCAGGCGCTCGAAGGTTTCGCCGCTGAGGACCCGTCCGTTGACGATCCGGACCCCCGCGATCTGAATGATCTCGTCGCCGCCGGATGGGTTCAGACCGGTGGTCTCGGTGTCGAAGACGACGTATGACAGCGTGGAGAGGGCGCGGTCGCTGGCCGCCTCGAGGGGCGCCTGGCCCTGGAACAGATCGAAGTCGTAGAACTCCGGCCGGGGCGGGAGCGCATCGGGCCCTTCCGGGCCGCTGGGCGCCGTGCCCGCCGGCAGGGCTAGGCGCAGACCGGGCGTGCCGCCTTGATCGCCGAAGCTCCAGACCTCGGCACCGTGCAGCTCGAGGATTTCCTGTAGCGAGCCCGCCGTCGCTGTGTCGTCGAGCCGCTCCCGCAGCCAGAACTCCAGCTCGCGCTGCGTCAAGGCGCCGCTCGGCCAATGCAGGTCGAGCGCACTGTGCCCACCCTGCCTGACGGCTTCCAGGGTGAAGCTCTCCGTCTCGAAAGACGCCGAAACTTTCACGATCAAGCGGTTCAGGACCCACTGCAGGGCGAGGCTGTCACCGCGCAGCCAGATCTCACCGCCGCCAAAGTCCAGATGCGGGCCGTCTTCGGCCTCGAGTTCCTCTTGCAGGGACTCGAAAAGGTCCCGGGCCAGGACGTTGCCCAGCAGCAGGGCATCGGACTTCAGCGTTTCATAGGACTCGGTCAACGTCTCCAGCTTGTCGCTGAGCCGCTGGCTCTCCTCGGCGATGATGCGGTCGAAGGCCTGCCGCCGCACGGCGTCCAGGCGCGGATGCTCGATCATCATCTCGACCGCCGCCCTAAGGTTGGCGAGCGGTCCGCGAAAGCCCTCGGTGGCTCGGCGCAACAGAAGGTCGCGCTTGGCGAAGCGGGCCCGCTCCCGGCCGGCTTCGGAAAACACCACGACATAGCCGCGTGGGGCACCCTCGGAGTCGAAGATCAGGGTCATCCGGCCGTGCAGGAGGCTTTGGCTTGCCTTGCCAAGGCACAGCAACTCGGCGGTCTCGGAGTGGCTCGCCGCGCCCTTTGCCTTGGCGCGCCGGCGCAGGCGGCTCAGGGCATGGCAGACCGCTTCCTCACCGACAAGCTCGAGGATCGATCGGCCCAGGCCAGTCGTTTCCGGGGCCTCGAGGGCCAGTCGCGCAGCTTTGTTGTAGAGCAGGATCTTGTGATCGAGGTTGCAGACCACGACCGCTTCGCTGAGGTCGCGCAGGATCGCCTCCAGCCAGCCGCGCTGTTCTTCGCTGCGGGCGCTCGCTCCCGCCATAGCCTTGACCACGTCGCTGCGCGCGGTCCTCAGCTCTCGGCTGACCTCCTTGATGGCTTCGTTCAGCGGGCCCAGGGTGTGGGTCTCGGCGATCTCGACACCGGCTTCAGCGCCGGCCCGGCTGACCGTATGGAGTCGGCTGGTCAGGCGCGACAGCGGACGCAACAGGCGTTGCTCGACCAGAACCCAGGCGACCGCCGTGGCCGCAATCAGGACGAGGGCCAAAGCGGCGCCGAACAGCAGCGCCATCCCGGGCGCATCGGACCCGGTACCGCTCAGGTTGACGAAGGCGAAGCTCGCCAAGCCCAAGACCGCGCCCAGCCCCAGGATGGCGAGAGCGAGGAAGATCAGTACCAAGAAGCGGCGTGTCGTCATTGCCCGGTGAGCTCCAGAGCCTTAGTCCTCAGCTCTCCCGGTCCTCCAGGAAGGATTTGACGCGCTCGACCAGCTCGCGGGTCGAGAAGGGCTTGGTCACGTAGTCGTCGGCGCCCAGCGCCATGCCCTTTTCCCGCTCCACCTCGCGGCCCTTGGCGGTCAGCATGATGATCCGAACGTCCTTCCACTCCGGCTTGGCACGGATCATCTGGCAAAGGTCATAGCCGTCGCGCTTCGGCATCATGACGTCGAGCAGCACCAGGTCCGGAACCTTGTCCTCCATGGCCTTAAGCGCGGCCTCGCCATCGGCCGCAACACGAACTTCGAACCCGGCCTGTTCCATGAGGAACTCCAGGGACATCACGATGTTGGGCTCGTCGTCCACGACCAGGACGGAATGCGACATCCGGCCAGCCTCCCTAAGCCACCGGCACCCCTCTTATCCGGTGCACGGGGGTGTCCTTCTTAGGCCGACTCAAGACTAGCCTCCCGCGCCGGGCATTGCCAGCGCCTGGGCGCTGGGATAGAACGCCGCCGGTTCCCAGCCTCATTCCGGAGACGAGCGTGGCGTCCTACCAATACGTTTATGTCATGAAGGGCCTCGGCAAGACCTTCAAGGGCGGCCGCGAGGTCCTCAAGGATATCTGGCTGTCGTTCCTGCCGGGGGCGAAGATCGGCGTGCTGGGCCTGAACGGCGCCGGCAAGTCGACCTTGCTCAAGATCATGGCCGGACTCGACGACGACTTCGTCGGCGAAGCCTGGGCCGCCAAGGGCGCCAGCGTCGGGTTCCTGCCGCAGGAGCCGGAGCTCGATCCCTCCAAGGACGTGGCCGGCAACGTCATGGAGGGGATGGCCGCGACCAAGGCCCTGCTGGATCGCTTCGAGGCGGTCAGCGCGCGCTTCGCCGAGGACCTGACGCCGGAGGAGATGGACGCCCTGATCGCCGAGCAGGCCGAGTTGCAGGAGCAGATCGACGCCGCCGACGCCTGGGACCTGGAGCGCACGGTCGAGATCGCCATGGACGCTCTGCGCTGTCCGCCGGGCGACGCAGAGGTCGGCAACCTCTCCGGCGGCGAGCGGCGCCGGGTCGCGCTGGCCCGGCTGCTCTTGCAGAAGCCGGATCTTCTGTTGCTGGACGAGCCAACCAATCACCTTGACGCCGAATCGGTGGCCTGGCTCGAGCGTCACCTGCAGGACTACCCGGGCACGGTGGTGGCCGTGACCCACGACCGCTATTTCCTGGACCACGTCGCCGGCTGGATTCTTGAGCTCGACCGCGGCAAGGGCATCCCCTTCGAAGGCAACTATTCCGGCTGGCTGGAGCAGAAGCAGAAGCGCCTGGCCCAGGAAGGCAAGTCCGAGGCGGCCCGGCAGCGGACCCTGTCCCGCGAGCTGGAATGGATCCAGCAGAGCCCGCGGGCGCGCCAGGCAAAGTCCAAGGCGCGCCTTTCGGCCTACGAGAAGCTCCTGGCCGAGGGCGGCGCGGCGGCTCCGGAACCCGGCCGAATCGTGATCCCGCCGGGGCCGCGCCTTGGCGACCTGGTGATCGAGGCCGAGGGCCTCGGCAAAGGCTTCGGCGACAAGCTGCTGATCGAGAACCTGGACTTCCAGCTGCCGCCGGCGGGCATCGTCGGCATAATCGGCGCCAACGGCGCCGGCAAGACCACGCTGTTCCGGATGCTGGTCGGTCAGGAACAGCCCGACGGGGGCAGCCTGAAGGTCGGCGAGACCGTGAAGCTCGGCTATGTCGACCAGTCGCGCGACAGCCTGGCGGCGGACAAGACGGTCTGGGAGGAGATCTCGGACGGTCTGGAGCAGATCGAGCTCGGCAAGAAAACAACCCCCTCGCGTGCTTACGTTGGCGCCTTCAACTTCCGCGGGCCGGATCAGCAGAAGAAGGTCGGCCAGCTCTCGGGCGGCGAGCGCAACCGGGTCCACCTGGCCAAGATGCTCAAGTCCGGGGCCAACGTGCTGCTGCTCGACGAGCCGACCAACGACCTCGACGTCGACACCCTGCGGGCCCTGGAAGGGGCGCTGGACGACTTCGCCGGCTGCGCCCTGATCATCAGCCATGATCGCTGGTTCCTCGACCGGGTCGCGACCCATATCCTGGCCTTCGAGGGCGACAGCCAGGTGGTCTGGTTCCAGGGCAACTACGAGGACTACGAGGCCGACCGCAGGCGTCGCCTGGGCGACGAGGCTGACCGGCCCCACCGCATCAAGTACAAGCCGCTGACGCGTTAGTGCAAGGCCTGCTCAAGACCGGCCGGCAGGTATCTGTCCGAAACGTTGATCAGGCCATGGACGGTGCTGGGCACGATCGTCCATTCAATCCCTTTTCGACACGAAGCTGCCGTTGGCGAGCTTTCTGCGCAACTGGGCGGTCAGATCGGGCAGATCACCGTTCGAGCGCTTCAGGACCGCGGTGTACTCGGACCTGAAGGTAATCGCCAGGCTCACGCCTTCGGCCACAACGTCGATGACCTTGAACCGGTCGTCGGCCCGGCGGACCCGCCAGCCAATGGGCAGGGTCTTGCCGTCGGTCAAGATGATGTCGGATATCACCAGGCTGAGCTTCGGATTGGTCGGATCGGGCCGGACCTTCTTCACTTCGAAGGCCTCGCCACGATAGTCCCGGAAATAGGGCAGGAAGCGCTGGGTCAGGACATCCTCGAAGGCGGCAAGGAATTCGGCTCGATCTTCCGGCTTGGACCTACGGGCGTAGACGCCCAGGACAAAGCGTCCGATTGCACGCATGTCGAAGTTGGCCCGCAACAGCTCGCGGAAGCGCTCTTGCCGTTCGGCCTCGTCGATCGACTGATCGCTCAGTTCGGTGATCGCCTGCTGGCTCAAGGCAATCAGAAAATCTCCGGAATCCTCATTTGCCGCCGTCGCAGGCCCGACCGCTGCCAGAACCAAGCAAATCGTCGTCACGGCCATGGCGGTCGGCCGCCGTCGTCCCATGAACATCGTACCTTGGCTCCTTAGTCCAACCGTCGTTGATCTATTCCCCCGTCTAATGTGGGGTCTAGACTCGATTTAGTCACCACCCGGCGATCACGGCGATGAGGATTGCATCGAGGGATGTCTCGGTTCGATTGCCGTAGCAGGTCGTGATTCTTCAAGGCGTTCTTGGACCGGTAGACCTGGCGCGCAAAGACGCTGGGCGTAGGGAAGGGCTTCAAAAAGCGCCGTCACCACGTCCCGGTCTTGAACACCGGATGACTGCGGAGATTGCCCGTCGGCCGTCAACCGGTGGCAGGATTCACCGTTCTCGCGGCAGGTGCACCCGGTCTTTCTGGGTTAGCTACGGCGAAGGACTTTGGTCCGTTCCCTCCGAGGACTCGGTTTCCAACATCTCGTCCTCGTCTTCCAGATCCTCTGGATCGTCCAGGAACTCGTCGGGGAAGTCCGGCAGTGGGTCGTCCCCCGGTTCGCCGTTGCGGATCTCGGACAGCCGGTTCTGGTACCAGAGGCTGCGCACACGGGCGTAGAAATCGACCGAGTCGCGCCGCAAGTCATCCACGGATTCGATGTTCCGGGCTCGAATGTCGATGCCGTTGGCGATGGTCTTGGCGAGGCTCGCGGTTCTCGCCTCGTCATACTTGCCATCGATCCCGGCCAGTTCGAAGCCGCCGAGATAGGTCAGCGGGTCGAAGAAGATGTCGACGACCTTGCCGCTGGCGTCGCGGGCGCTGCTGGGACCGAGGATCGGCAGCACGAGGTAGAAGCCCGGATCGACCCCCCAGACGGCGAGGGTCTGGCCGAAATCCTCGCTGCGATAGGGATAGCCGCTGTCGGCTGCGATATCGAAAACCCCCAAGCCCAGGGTCAGGTTGATCAGCAGCCGCGCCGTGATGTTCTCCATCGCATCGATGTCGCCTTGGAGGATCGCGTTCGCCATGCTGATCGGCGCATCGCCCAGGCGGATGATGTTGGTGATGATGTCCTTGATGAAGTCCGGCATCAGCTCGTTATACGGCTCCGCGATGGGCCGTATGAGGAAATCGTCGAGCAGGAGGTTTATGTCGAAGACCGTTCGGTTCAACGGTTCGAGCGGGTCCGAAATCTCCTGGGATCCGTAGGCCGATTCGTCATCCTCGGGCTGCGACGCGCAAGCACTCAGCGAGGCTGCGAGCATCGCCGCGATCAGCCAGATTCGAATGAAGCGCATGGGCCTCCTCTGGTCATACCCCTTACGAATTGCCCGCCCCAAGGCCCCAATTGGCGGGATCTTGCCGGTACCTGCCCGCCATTGCTGGCCGGCCCGGCCGCGCCGCTTTTCCGTACTTGCGAGAAGCCTGGCCACACCCCTTTGCCCCTGGCTGGCTGCCCGACCGCCTCTGGAAATCCGACGGCGCGCAATCGCATTATCATAGTGGCGCGCGAAATGCCAGATGCTGCGAGTCTGATAAAAATGTGACAGATAGTCGCTCTGATAGGGCAGCGGGAAGTGCAATCGCGCCCGCTTCTCGAGCCGAACGCGGGACCGCTGCGCGGCGAATCAGGGCCTGGGCTCAAGAGCTTGGCGTTGGCCCCGCTCCGGCCCAGCGGTAAAGCGGCGCCAGCGCTGCGGGCAGCATGTACATCGGCAACTGCGCCAGGGCGAAGAAAAGGAAGACGTCGTAATCGCTGTCCGGTGGCAAGGCAGCCATCAGGAGGCCCATGTTGCAGTTTCCCGAGGCCAGGCCGATGGTCAGGGCGGCACGACGCCCCAGCCAGAGGAAGGCCAGGGCGCCGACGGCCTGGAGCAACGGGTTGGCGAGGAAGGCAGCGGCCACCCAGAGGCCGACCGTTCCTGGCCGTAGCATCAGGGTGTCGGTGACCCCGGCCATGATCGCGACCGCGAAGACGACCATGACGATCACGACCAGTCCGTCGATGTGACGGGCACGGCTGGCCAGCCAGGCCGGCGAGGCCAGCCGCCGCAAGATCATGGCACCGGCGAAGGCGAGAAAAACCACGGCGGAGAGGCGCAGGGTGAACTCCAGGACCGAGACCTCAAGCTGCAGGCCCAGGAGCGCCAGGGCCAGGGGCGGAATCGTCAGCGGTGCCAGCAGGCTGGCCAGCAACGTGACGACCATGATCAGCGCGCCGTCCAGGCCGAGAATGATGGCGATCGAGGTGGCGCCCAGGATCGGCGGGGCCGCGGCCATCAACACCAGGGCGGTGGCCAGTGCCGGCGGCAGCAGGTCGATCGGCAGGACCAGGGACCAGACCAGGATCGGCGAGACGATCAGCAACCAGGCCGTCGCCATCGCGGCGAGGCCGGGCCGCCGGGCGTAGTGCCGAAGCCCGGCCCAGTCGACGCGCAGCAATGTGGCCAGTAGGAGGATGACGACGCAGGGTCCGAGCAGCGGGCGGGCCAAGGCGGCCAGGTCGGGCAACAGCAGTCCGAGGAAGACACCCAGGAAAAGCGCCGGGATGGCGTTGCCGCCGAGGAACTCCAGAACCCTGACCATCGACCTGCCGCTCACCCCCGCGCCCTGTGCCGACACTTCGCTCGGAACCGGCGCCCACGGCCGGTGACGCTAGCCGCTTTGCCGCTTCCGGCCAATGGACTATCTTTCGCGGCGGCCCCGCTCGGATCTCAACGCGATTCGTCCCAACAAACGGAGATGCCATGACCGTTCCGGCGCCGCTCGAGATCTATAGCGCCGTCGTCGAGCCCGACTGGATCGACTACAACGGCCATATGAACGTGGCCTACTACGTTCTGGTCTTCGACCGGGCGACTGACGCCTTCCTGGACTATCTCGGTCTCGACGACGCCCTGCGCGAGGCAGCCGGCTCCTCGACCTTTTCGGTCGAGGCGCACATCACCTATCAGCGCGAGGTCGTCGAAGGCGATCCGCTGCGTTTCACGACCCAGCTGATCGGCTACGACGAGAAGCGAATCCACTATCTGCACCGGATGTATCACGCCGAGGCAGGATTTCTCGCCTCGACCATCGAGTGGATGACGCTCCACGTCGACCTCAAGCGACGCAAGGTGGGGCCGATGCCGCCGCAGATCCTCGCCCGGCTCGCCGATGTCATGGCGGGCCACGCCCAGCTGCCGCTGCCGGAAGAGGCGGGACAGGTTATCCGCCGTCCGGTCGGGCCGGCGCAGGGCGACTGACCGGCGGCCGGCGGCGCGGCGCGACATGTCCGATGCTTCCAAGCCGAGCCGTGCGCCGCTGAAGTCGGTCGTCCGCGGGCTAAAGCGCTTCGGGCGCAACGATCTGGTCGTTCTCTCCTCGCTGGCCCTGGTCGTGGGCGCCGCGGGCGGCGGCGCGGCCATCGTTTTCCGGCTCGGGATCGATTTCTTTCAGCAGATCTTCTTCGGCGTGAATCCGGCCTACCTGACCAGGCTGGCGGCGGAGCTGCCGGTCTGGCGCCTGCTCTTGGTGCCGACGCTCGGCGGCTTGGCGATCGGCCTTTTCGTCTACCACCTCATGCCGGGGCGTCGGCCGCGGGGAGTCGCCCAGGTGATCGAAGCCAGTGCGCTGCGGGGCGGCCGCATGTCGCTGACGAACGGTTTGATGGCCGCCTTCGTCAGCGCGTCTTCGATCGGGGTCGGGGCCTCTGTCGGCCGCGAGGGGCCGGTCGTGCATCTCGGTGCCTGCCTGGGCGGCTGGCTGGCGAGGCGCCTGCAGCTGGGCCGCGTGCTTTCGCGCACGCTTCTGGGCTGCGGGGTTGCCGCCGCGGTGGCCGCCTCCTTCAACGCGCCGATCGCCGGGGTTTTCTTCGCCCTGGAGGTGGTGATCGGCCACTACGCGCTTTCGGCCTTCGCTCCCATCGTCATCGCCGGGGTCACGGGCACCATCGTCAGCCGGATGTACTTCGGCGATTTCCCCGCCTTCATCTTGCAGGAGACGCAGGAGATCGCATCCTTCCTGGAGTTTCCGGCCTTCGCCCTGCTCGGCGTGATCAGCGCCGTTGTCGCGATCGTGCTGATGCGTGCGGTGATGCTGACCGAAGACATCTGGTCGCGCGTGCCGGTTCCGTCCTGGACCCGGCCGGCCTTTGCCGGTCTTGCCCTGGGCTTGGTTGCGCTCGGCTTTCCGCAGGTCCTGGGAGTCGGCTACGAGACCACGGACGCCGCGCTCTCCGAGCATCTCGATCTGCAGATCCTGATTGCGCTGATCGTCGTCAAGGTCGCGGCGACCGCAATCTGCCTAGGCAGCGGGTTCGGCGGCGGTATCTTCTCACCCTCGCTCTTCGTCGGCGCCGTACTGGGCGGAGCCTTCGGAATCGTCGCGACCTCGGTCTTCCCGCAGCTCTCCTCCGGGCATGCCGCCTACACGGTGGTCGGCATGGGCGCGGTTGCGGGGGCGGTGTTGGGCGCGCCGATCTCGACCATCCTGATCGTCTTCGAGATGACCGGCGACTACACCCTGACCGTCGCGGTGATGATCGCCACGGTGATCGCCAGCGTCATCACCCAGCAGGTGCACGGCCGGTCGTTCTTCGTCTGGCAGCTGGAGCGGAGCGGAGTGACGATCAAGGGCGGGCAGGAGATCAGCCTGCTGCGCACCATCACCGTCGACGGCTTTACGGATCGCCGCTTCGAGACCATCGAGGCGCAGGCGCCCCTCGCCCTGGTCCGCGAACGGCTGCCCAAGGCGCCCTGGGGCGAGCTCTTCGTGATCGATGCGGAGAACCGGCTGGTTGGCACCATCACCTTCTCCGACCTCGCAGACGCCGCCTTCGACACCAGCCGCGACGAGGCTCTGGTCGCCCTGGATGTCGCGCGGCAGCATCCGACGGTGCTCCAGGTCGGCGAGGATCTGGAGGCCGCCATCAAGGTCTACGGCGCCTCGGGCGAGGTTCACGTTCCCGTGGTGGATTCCCTGGAGGAGATGCGGCTTCTCGGCGTGGTGCACGAGCATGAGGTCATGCTCGCCTACCATCGGGCCCTGCAGCAGGCCCGGGCGGAGGAGCGGGGCGAACTCTAATCGAAGCTCAGTAGGTCGGCGCCAGCTTCAGCCAGTCGTAGCGATCCCCGGAGGTCACGGTGACCGGCCGGATACCGCCTGGGCTGACCAAGGTCAGAGGCACCTTGGTTCCGGCATCGCCCAGTGCCCAGATGGCGCGGTAGAACTCCGCCAGGGTGGCAACCGGCTCGCCCGCGACCTCGGCGATGACGTCGTTGGCCTTGACCCCGGCCCGCGATGCCGGGCCGCCCGGCGCGACGCGGGTGACGATGACGTGGCCGCGAAACTCCTCGCTGTAGACCCCCAGCCAAGGCCGTGACGTGGCCAGCCCGCGGCCTTTCTCCAGAAGGTCGGCGTAGATCGGCCTGAGGGCGTCGATGGGCACGAACATGTTGCCCGGCCGGGCCTCATCCTCCACGGCCTCGCCGACGATCAGCGAGCCGATGCCGACCAGCCGTCCCTCGCTGTTGATCAGCGCCGCGCCGCCGAAGCTGGGATGCGGCGGCGAGGTGAAGATCGCCTCGGGCAGCAGGTACTCCCAGTAGCCGGCGAAGGTCCGCCGCGAGACGACCCTGGCCGGCACGATCTGTGGCGGATTGCCGTAGCCCACGGCGAGGACCTGGGCGTCTTCTTGCAGCTTTGCGGATTCGCCGAGATCGATGGCCGTGACGCCGAGAGGCGACAGCGCGCGCAACAGGCCAAACCCGGTCTCGTAGTCGTAGGCGACGATGTCGGCCGGCACCCGCCGGTCTCCGGGCAGCAGGATCTCGGCCTGATCGGCCTCCATGATCAGATAGCCGATGGTCAGCACCAGGTCGTCGTTGCCGATGACGACGCCGGAGCCTTCCCGCTCGGTGCCCAGGTGCTCGGCGGTTCGGGCGTCCGCCGGTACCCTTGCGGCCACGCCGACGACGGCATTGATCGGGCCGGATGTCGAGGCAGCTTGAGCTCGCGCGTCGGCGGTTGCGAAGGCCACCAAGCCGACCGCAAGAATCGCAGCCGCGGTGGCGATTGCCGACGCGTGTGAGACTCCGAACGTGGCTCCGAAGAAACGCATCATGTTAAGCATATAATTCTAGCATGCTTCGTGTGCAAATGACATCGAAGCTGCCGCGCGACGCTTGGGTTCCGGCCGCGACTCAGTCTTCGAGCAGGCTGCCCTCGCTGCGATGCGGCAGCGGCTTGGTGCCAACGATCTTCGCGATCGAGGTGCCCGGGGTGACGTAGAACTGGACGTGACGCGACAGCACCAAGCCGTCGGTGCGGGCGGTGACTTCCGTTCGCGCCGATTCGGGGTCGGCCGCCGGGTCGATGACCTCCGCAACGACGTCGCCTTCCTTGACCCGCTCGCCCAGTGCCACCTTGTAGGCCAGAACGCCGGCCGCAGGTGCGCGCAGCACGTCAACGGCCTCCAGAGGGGTCGCCTCGCAGAGTCTCTCCGGCAGGTTGCCGGGATCGCCAGCGACGAAACCGCGGCGCTGCAGGATACGGAACAGGGCCGCGGCGTCGGTCTCCGCCAGGCTGTCGGAAACGTCGCCACGGCCGCGCAGCTCCACCGTGGCGGAGAGGCAGGCGGGCGGGATCGGATTCTCGGGGAAACGGCCTGAGAGCTTGATCCAGGGCGTTGAGAAGGCCTCGTCGAAGGAGCCGCCGCCGGAGTCGGCAGCCAGCAACGCCGCCTGGCAGCCCAGCTCGGCCACGATGTCCTGCGCCTCCGGCCAGTGCGCCGGGATCAGGAAGATGTGCATCAGGGCTTCCAGATCGCAGTGCAGGTCCAGCACCACGTCGGCATCGACCGCCTCCTGGGCCAGGCGCAAACGGTGGTCGATCAACTCGGCGCCCAGCTGATCCGGCGGCAGGGTCTCGCGACGCCCCGACACGGCCGCCCGCAGGGCAGCGCGGATCGCTGCGACGTTTTTCTCCGGGTCCGGGCCGAGCTGGCCGGCGACGGCCTCGGCGACGGGCTCGCTGAGGTCGAGCCAGTTGCGGTTGAAGTTGCCGCCGCCGCCCAGGTGCTGGCGGCCCAGGTGGTAGCCGTTGACGTTCTGGTCGAGGCCGATCGGGTTGGCGTAGGGCAGGATGACGATCTGCCCGGTGATCTCGTCCCGCGCGGCCGCGGCGTCCAGCAGGCGGACCAGGTGGTGCAGGACCAGGAGGCCCGGCGTCTCGTCGGCGTGCAGTGCGGCCTGGAGGTAGGCCTTGGGCCTGGCCTCCGGAGCGCCGTAGCGATGCAGAGTCAGCAGACGCTGGGTGCCGGTGGCGCTGGGCAGCAGCACTTGGCGTTCGGTGGTCCTGGCCACGTCATTGCGCTCCGGCGAGGGGTGCCGTCGCCGCCGCCAGCCAGGCCGCGGTCTCCGGGTCGAGCTCGGGAGTCAGGGCCGAGCGCACGCGGGCATGGTAGGCGTCCAGCCAGGCGATCTCGGCCGGGTCCAGCAGCGCCGGATCGATCAGCGCGCGGTCGATCGGGGCCAGGGTCAGGGTCTCGAAGCCGAGCAGCTCCCGCTCGCTCTCGGGCGGCGCGCTCAGCGCCACCACGGTCACCAGGTTCTCGATCCGGATGCCGTAGGCGCCTTCCCGGTAGTAGCCGGGCTCGTTGGAGACGATCATCCCGGGCTCCAGCGGCACCGGGTTGGGCGCCTTGGCGATTCGCTGCGGTCCCTCGTGGACCGAGAGATAGCTGCCAACCCCGTGGCCGGTGCCGTGGTCGAAGTCCAATCCGGCTTCCCAGAGGGGACGCCGGGCCAAGGTGTCGAGCTGAGTGCCGGTAGTGCCCTTCGGGAAACGGGCGGTCGCGATCGCGATGTGGCCCTTGAGGACCCGCGTGAAGCGGTCGCGCATCTCCGCCGTCGGCTCTCCTATCGCCAGGGTCCGCGTGACGTCGGTGGTGCCGTCGGGATACTGGGCGCCGGAATCGACCAGGTAGAGCTCGCCGTCGCCCAGTCCCCGGTTGCTGGTCTCGTCGACCCGGTAATGCACGATGGCGCCGTTGGGGCCGGCGCCGGAAATGGTATCGAAGGAAAGGTCGCGGAAGCCCTCGTTCCGGCGCCGGAGCGCGGCCAGGCGTTCGGCCGCCTCGATCTCGGTCACCGGGTCCTTGCCGGCCCGGGTCGGCGCCTCGGCCGCCAGCCAGGCGAGAAAGCGGGTCACTGCGGCCCCATCGCGCAGGTGGGCGGCCCGGGCGCCGGCGATCTCTACCTGGTTCTTGCGGGCCTTGGGCAGCAGGCAGGGGTCGGATCCGGGGACCAGCTTGGCGCCGCTGCTCCTCAGCCGCTCGAAGGCCCAGTCCGGTGCCGAGGCCGGGTCGAGCGTGACCTTTGCGGCGGCCTGGCCCAGGGCTTCGAGGGCCGGGCCGAAGGCCTCCGGCGGCTCGACGGCGACCGCGTTACCCAGGTGCTGGCGCGTGGCTGTCGTCAGCTTTCGGTCGTCGATGAACCAGGTCGTGTTCCCGTCGGCGCGCTGGATCGCGAAGGACAGGGCGAAGGGGGTATGGGTGACGTCGCCGCCGCGGACGTTCAGCAGCCAGGCGATGGAGTCGGGCAGGGTCAGGACCGCCGCCTCGGCACCCCGCGCCTCAATCTCGGTGCCGATTTGTGTCCGCTTCTCGGCGGTCGACTGCCCGGCGTATTCCAGGTCGTGGGGCCGGACCGGGGCCAGCGGCGGCGCCGGCTGGCCGCGCCAGACCGCGTCCAGGGGGTTGCCGTCGCAGGGCACCAGGCTGCCGCCGGCCTTTTCGGCCGCTGCCCGCAAGCCCTTGACCTGGGATTCGCTATGCAGCCACGGGTCGTAGCCGAGCTTCTCTCCGGGCTTCAGGTTCTCGGAGATCCAGTCCGCCGGCGCCGTCTCGGCCAGGTGGACCGGGGCGAAGATCTCGGTGTCGACCTGCTGGCGGACCTGCAGGGTGTAGCGGCCGTCGACGAAGACCGCGGCCCGCTCGGCCAGGACCAGCGCGGCGCCGGCCGAGCCGGTGAAGCCGGTCAGCCAGGCCAGGCGCTGGGCCCGTGCCGGCACGTACTCGCCCTGGTGCTCGTCGCTGCGTGGGACCAGGAACCCTTGGAGGCCGCGGCGCGCCAGCTCGGCCCTGAGGTCCGCGAGGCGGGCGGCGTGATCCGCGCCGGCACCCAGGCCGTCGTCCCGCTTGGCCGCCAGGTCCCGCTTCAAGGCGGCGAGCTGGGCCGTCAGTGCCGAGCTGCGCTGCTCCGCCACCAGGTCCATCCAGGCTTCGGGGTCCTCGGGTTCGGGCGCGCCCAGGACGCCGGCCAGAAAGTCGCGGACCGCCGTGGCGTCCAAGTCGACGCCGGCTTGGTCCAGCAGGCGGGCGAGCTCGGCGTCTCCGGCGTAGGTCGGGGCAGAATCCGGCACTTCGGGCCTCCGGCTGAGATGGTCTGAACCGGCAAGCTAAGGCGCCCTCGCAAAGCAGGCAAGATCGCTGCCGAAAGCCATGCAGGGCCGACAATGCTGCAGTGCAAAACGACCGCTGCGCGGGCCTAGGGGGCGCTTCTATATTCCCGTGAACAACAAGAAGAAACCCTCCTACCGGGTGTCTCGGGGAGCTCCTTCCAAGCTGGGATTTTGGCTAGAGACAAGGAGTCAACCAATCATGTCCCGCCTGTCAGAGACCGAACGCGCGGAAATTCTGAGGTCGAAGGCCCAGGCGACCATCGACCCCGCCGAAGTCGAGCGCTTCCTGTGGGAAGCGCAGCGCCAACGCACGCTCTACATCAATCGCAGCCTCGCCAAGCTGTGGCACGCTGTGGGGCTCGGCGCCCTGGTCTGCGCCGTTCAGCGCGGCCTCGCCCGCCGCCGTACCCTTGCGGCCCTCGAGGAGCTCGACGACCGTCAGCTCCGCGATATCGGCGTCGAGCGCGGCGATATCGGCCGCATTTCGCTCGAGAGCAGCCAGGCCGCACACCCCCATCCGACCGGCTGGCTGCAGCGGCTCAGGGCCGAACTGAAGCGCGCCGCGATCCGGCGCCAGACCATCTCCCAGCTCGCCGCGCTGGACGACCGCTTGCTGCGCGACATCGGCGTCGAGCGGGCGACCCTCTCCGAGGTGGTCGACGCCAAGCTCGAGGGCCGCAGTCCGACCTGGCACCTGGAAAGCCTGCTGGCCGATGGTCGGCCCGGCTTCACGGTCAAGCTGAGCGCCGCTTTGCTGCTGCCCTTCTACCTGATGGCGACGGGTGCCGCGAACGCCAACGTGCCGCTTGACGCGCGAAAGGCGGCCTGACCCGAAACGACACCTTAAAATAGAAGGCGAAGAAGGCGGTCCCGCGGGGCCGCCTTTTTCCTGTCCGGCCTCAGCGGCGCAGGATCAAGGTCGACCACTCGCCCAGCCGCAGTCGGCGCAGGAGCCTGAGCCCCTGGGCCCGATGCGGGTTCAGCACCAGCCGCTCCTGGCCGATCAGCAGGCCGGAAAGGACGGCTCGCCCGTTTGGCGCCAAATGGGCCCGCAGCTCGGCCGCCATCGCGGCCAGGGGCTCGGCCAGGATGTTGGCGACGATCAGGTCGAAGGGACCGGCCGCCTTCAA
>JASJAL010000310.1 GCA_030067055.1 Kiloniellales bacterium
CCGCGGGTCAGCTCGTCGCCCAGCCACTCGTCGAGGTGGGGCGCGACGGCGGCGCGAAAACGGTCTTCGCCGGGCGCACCGGCGGCAGGCCTTGGCCCCGCCCGGCTCTTGGCCTCGAGGCTTGCGATGCGCTCGTCGATGCCCGGATGCGTCGACAGGAAGATCCA
The DNA here is from genome assembly GCA_030067055.1 of Kiloniellales bacterium. Next base: position 168 of record JASJAL010000310.1, read on the forward strand.
GGTCTCCTTCTTGTCCGACGCCGCCCGCTCCGCGCGCAGCGCTTCCCACAGGGCGGCGCCTTCGCCGACATCGAAGCCCGCTTGCGCCGCTCGCTCGGAGCCGCGATCGTCGGCTGCGCGCTCCTGTTCCCTGGAAAACGAGAGAACGCTCGCCAGCATCGCGAGGTCCGCCATGGTCCCCACGTAACCGACGCCGGCGGCCGAGGTGAGCACGGAAAAGATTTGCGAAGCGTTCAACTTGTTCTTGATATCGATCCAGCGCTGAAGCGAATGTCTTTGAACGTAGTGTGCCAGCTCGTGGGCCAGAACAAAGGCGACCTGGGATTCGTTCTCTGCGCGCAGAAGGAAGCCCGACCAGACTTGCATCATACCATTTGGCGCCATTGACGCGTTGAAGTACGGAACGTCGACGACGTAAATCCGGACCGAATTGCAATGCTCGGGTTCCAGCCGACAAGTCAGGGTCTTGAGGAAGTTATCCAGTTCCGGATCCCGCAAGACACGGCCGGATTTCCTGAGGTTGGCCTCCATCTTGTCCATGTGCATCCAGAGCCCCGCCTCGGTCGTCTCCAGGGCCGGGCGCTGGCCCGGCTGGAGCTCGCTGTCGGGTATGGTCGCGCAGCCGAGGACGACGGCACTCAGCACAGTCGCGGCAAGCGGCGACAGGAGTTTCAAAGCGCCGGGCATCCCGTCAGCAACTCCGCGACGGTGTCCTTGGCCGCTTCGGCCTCGCGGATCTCGCCGGTCTGGCTGTGCAACTGGTTGAACCAGACGATGTCGCCGCTTCTCAGATCGACCAGGGAGGCGAAGCCGTACTGGACCGCCCCCACGGTCGTGACTCCGAGCACCGCCCAGCCCATCCGGGCCGCCGTTCTGCCGCCGGTTTCATACTGGTCGCGAATGAACACGAAGAGCGCATAGTCCGCGTTCAGGTCCTCGCGGATGACCTGGACGCCCGGCCCCAAGGTCCAATCCGTCTTCGACTTGGCCGTCGGGACCCAGGCGCGGGTCAGCATGGCCGAACCGACCTGCCCGTGGAGCTTCGAGAACTCACGGACCCGAGAGATTCGCTCCCAGGGTTGGGTGCTTTCGTCGTAATCGACCATCTGGGTGCCGTGTTCCGCGAGGAGTTCCTTGATCGCCGCGCGCACGTTCTTCTGCGCCTTCGCGGTCCAGGCCGCATGGGGCTCCGCAACACCGCTGGCGGTGATCGCACTGCATTCGATGTCGGGCTCCATCAGGACGACCGTCGAGCCCCTCTGGATCGGTTTGCTGTAGGATTCGTGCTTGACGGTGTGGGTTGTCGTGCAGGATGTCAGCAGAACAACCGCGACAGAAAGGCAGAACAGACCGAACGTTCGGGCCGGCCGTTTGATGATTCCCGCCATTTCTCAAGCCCTCTTTTCCATTTAATCCGCAAAAAAAGCCCGCCGGTAGATCCATTCGAAGAATGGCTTTCAACAGGCGACCTTTGGTCATCTCAAACCAGGCCGGTCTTGAATGATCGACGCACTAAGTGGTGAAAAAGCGTGAGCTGAGAATGGTCGGACAACAATGATCTGCGTCAAGAAAACTCCGGCGCCAGCCGGGCCGGATCTAAGGGTTTTCTGGGAATGGCGCCGGCATTCTTGCCTGTGGCGGATCGCCTGCGAGAGCGGAAAGGAAATGCTGCGGCGGGCGTCGCGCGGCTTCGAGGAGATGTCGAATGCGGAATCCGGCTCACCCGCTAGGGCGTTACATCCGGCCAGACGCGATCGCGTCTGATCGGGAAGTGCGCTAGCGGTCAGGCCAAAGTCCTGAGATCGCGGCAGGCCCGCCGGGCCCGCGCGAAGCGCCACGCGGACGCGTCCCGCCAAGAGAGAGACAACGATTGTGGCGACGAGACCCCGCTTATGTCGGTCTAATCGCTGTCGGCAATGGTGCGGCCGGTGGCCACAGGATTGGCGGCGGAAGTGGTTTCGGCGCCGAAAATGGTGAAATCCTGGGGCTCCGGGGCGCAGGGACAGCAGCCGATGAAGGGTCGGTCACCGAGTGTGGCGAAGTGCGCGCCGTCCATCTCCTCGCGTCGCAGTCCGTCCCGCGCGCCGGAGTACAGATTGCGCAGCCTGCCAAGAGCCCGCAACATTTTTTCCCCCCGTAAGGTCCCGCAATAGGGGACCTTCCATTTATTAGTGTCCGGCAATAAGCGAAAGTAATCAAGTGACTTCGTACATGGCGGACAAAAAATTCGCAACGGCACGATTCGGAATCGCGGCAAGTTGTCACAGCTCGGCGAAGCCGAGTGCCTTCGCCGCCGACAGGGGGAGCGGTATCGCTATTGCAGGCGCCTGCGTTCAATCGTCGTCGTCATCGTCGTCGTCTCCCGGGGCGCCGGCGTTCACCTCCTTGCAGTTGGCGTAGAAGGTGGTGGTCGCGGGCCAGTCGGAGAAGAGGGCGATGATGCCGACATCCTGGGCCAGGACGTCGATGGTGCGCAGGATGTCGCCGTCGTTCTCGAGCGCCTCCAGGGTGGTCTGGTAATAGAAGGCGCTGCCGCCGCCTTCCAGCACCTCCTCGACGATTCGTCCGGAGCGCTCGGTGGTCCAGGAGATGATGTCGAGGCCCGCCTGGCGGGCGTTCTCGGCATATTCGGAGGGCACGATCTCGCCGTCCTCGTCCACGGTCAGCAGGACCGGCATGGGCGGGGCGATGATGTTGAGGCCGGCGGCCTTAAGCTCCACGAATTCCTTGACCTCCGGCGGGTCCTCGGCGAGTTCGCCGACGTTGCGGCCGTCGAGCTGGACCGCCTGGCGGCCGTAGGCCGGGAACTCCTGGATCCAGAGAAAGACGTCCTGGGGATTGAAGGACTGGGGCCAGACGCGGTCCGGGCGGATGCCGGCCTCGAGGTAGTCGAGCAGCATCTCGCGGGCGTAGCTGACCTGGTCGAGGCCGGACTCGCCGAAGCCGACGACGCGATCGACGCCCTTGAGCTCCGGCGTGAAGCCGGTGCCCAGCGCCTTGAAGAGCTGGATGCTCTCGGCATGGGTCAGCAGGGTGCCGCCGGTCGCGTAGAGGTCGGTGCGGAAATCGGCGGTGCCGCCGGTGTAGCCCTCGAGCGTGGTCGCGTTGCGGTCGGCGGCGTCCATCTTGCCCTCGAGGGTCTTGAACTCGGCGAGGGTCAGGTCGCTGGTGCAGCACTTGATCTCCGGGCCGTTGAGCAGCTCGCCGTCGGCACCGAGCAGGGGCGGAACCTGGCACTTGGCAGCCAGGTCCTCGCGCAGGACGATGTCGGTCGTGGTGTGCAGGTCGCACTGCGCGTGGCGGCAGACCAGTTCGGCGTCCTTGGTGAAGGTGACGTCGCACTCCAGGATGCCGGCGCCCATGCGCGCGGCGGCGACGTAGGACTCCACCGTGTGCTCGGGGAACTGGAGCGCGGCGCCGCGGTGGCCGATCGAGAAATCGCTCGGCCGGTAGCGCGTCGTGCGCGCGGCGCAGCGCTGCAGATCGTCCTTGAGGGCGCCTTCGCGCAGCTTGTCGAGCAGGTAGAAGGGACGCGGGCCGAGCTGCACCGGCAGGGCACCGGCCCGCCTGGCCATAGACCCCGGGATCGTCGGCTCGGGCCTCCTCGGTCGGGGACAGGACGAAGAGCGCGCCGAGAACGGCGGCGCCGGCGAGGATTGCGAATGACGGACGCATGCTTGGCTCCCCCCTCTTGCTGGACGATTTTCCTTTTGAGAGAGCGAGCATAACAGAAAAACACGCAAGAAGTGTAGTCCCTCGGCCGCAGGACCGCGGGGCCTTTGGGGTTCCGCGTGCTCCGGGATCGACGTTGCCAATCCGCCACACCACAGCGGAGATAAGTCCCCAATGCGCAATCCCTGATTGCGGAGCGCCCGAGCTTCTGCAATAGTTCGTGCGCCAAACACTCTCGGAGCTTGTCTCCGTAGCCGGTGCGAGACGTCCCGGGCGCCCCAACCCTGGACACTTGCGTCCCCCCGCCCACCGGCGATCGCGTGCGTTCTGTTTCCTGGCGTGCGATCGCAGGTTGGAACGGCTGATTGGAGGGTTTCGGTATGGCGCAGGACGCCTTCAACTGGAAGAGCTTCTGGGAGATCGCAACTCCCGAAGAAGCGGCCCGCATCCTGACGGATTGGTTCGGCATCATGGCCGCACAGCTCGCAGTCGACTGCGCGCTGGCGGCCGGCAGCGACCAGCGCGACGACGACCGCCGCTTCTGGCTGGCGGTGCTCGACAGCCTGACCGGCAGCACGCAGCGCCGGAGCAGGGCGCAGCCGGCGGCCGCAGAGGTCGGCCGGGCCGCGTCCCGCGGCGCGGCCATCGCGGGAAGCCCCGCCCTCAGATAGCCTCTGTCCCCTTGCTGTAAGGAGTCATCGCGCGCCTCGGCCGCGCGGCGCGGTCTTGTGTCGTGAGGCCGGCCGCACCTGGCTCGTCCCGACTCACGCCTCCTCGCCCGCGCCGGTTTGCCGCGGGAAGTACCAGGAATCGCAGACCGGCTGGAAGCCGAGCTTGGCATAGCAGCGGTTGGACGCCGGGTTGCGCAGGTCGCTATAGAGGCAGGCGGTGTGCCGGCCCTCGGCGTAGATCCGTTTCACCACCGCAGCGGTCGCCGCGGCGGCGTAGCCATGGCCGCGGAGCTCCGGCGGCGTGTAGACGGCGGCGATGGCCGCGGCGCGGCGGGTCCGGCGCACGATGCCAGCCAGGGACACGGGCCGGCCGTCGAGCTCCCAGAAGAGATGGTCGCCCTCGCCCGCCTTGCGCTCCAGCGCGTCGCGGGTCGGCACCGGGCCCCGCGGTGCAGCCTCGTCGTTAAAGGCGGTCAGCCAGTCGGCGAAGAGTGCGGCGTCGGTGGCCGTGACCCCGCGCGCCGCGCCGGGCACGCCCGGGTCGCGGGGCGGGTCGCGCAGCGCCAGTATGCGCTGCGGCATGGGTTCGCCGAATCGCAGCCCCAGTTCCTTCGCCCGCGCGACGAAGTGCGGCGCCGTCCGGTCCGGGCCGAGCACGGCGGGAAAACCCTCGTCGCCCAGCGCCTCGGCCAAGCTGCGGGCCTGCGCTTCGGCGAGGTCGCCCAGGACGACCGGCCGCCCCGGAACCTGCAGGGCGCAGGCGCCGGGCCCGCCGAGCGACCACCAGCGGCCCGTCGCCGACCCCGCCGCGATCGCGGCCAGGAGCGCGAGCAGCAGGTTGTGCCGCGCCTCGTCGCGCTCGAGCGCCGGGCGGTGCAGGTCGTGGAAGGCGGAAAACTGCATGGCTGGACAAGCGGAACCGGAAGGATGAATGACCGAAGGCGGTCA
>JASJAL010000311.1 GCA_030067055.1 Kiloniellales bacterium
CAAAGGCGAGCGGCTCGGTCTCCCCGTCGGCGGAACAGATGGCGACCGCGCCCCCGGTCTCGCCCGCCCAGGGGACCAGGATTTCAAACAAGGAAAGCTCGGCCGAGGCTTTCAGTGCCTCGTCGAACCGTCCCGCTTCCACCAAGGCGTAGTAGGCCACGGTGACGACGCGGGCGCGGGGGTCGCGGTCGATCGCTCCGAAAGTGAAGAGCTGCTCCATGAAGACGCCGGACATCTGAGCCTTGTCGCGCAGGATCCGCGCCGCGGCCTGGTCCAGGGATTCGTCGATGCGGACGAATCCGCCCGGCAGGGACCAGGCGCCCTGGAAGGGCGCGCGGTCGCGCCGCAGCAGCAGCACGCTGAGTGCGCCCTCGCGGACCGACAGCAGCGCCAGATCAACCGTCACCGAGGGCCGCTCGTAGGCCCTGGGGTCGTCAGCGGCGCCTTCTGGGAATTGTCCGGTCTGGTCACTCATGGCTTTGCTTCTTTGGTTATATCTAACACAGATATTAGATATTACTATATCGCACATATGTCAAGGTTTATGGTCATGTTTTTGCTCGCCCCCTTTCATCTCGCATCCCTTTCTCGGCGATGGCCCGGGGCCTTCGGCTTGGCTAAGATCCGGCGCCATGAGCGACGAATCGAACCGAGCCGAAGCGCAGACCCGGCGCTTGCTCGAGATCATGGCCAAGCTGCGCCATCCCGAGCACGGCTGTCCCTGGGACATCGAACAGAATTTCCGCAGCATCGCCCCCTACACCATCGAGGAGGCCTACGAGGTTGCGGCGGCCATCGAGGCCGAGGACATGGGCGAGCTGCGCGACGAGCTCGGCGACCTTCTACTTCAGGTCGTCTTCCACGCCCGCATGGCAGAGGAAGCCGGCGCCTTCGATTTCGCACAGGTCGCAACTGCGATCTCCGACAAGATGGAGCGCCGCCACCCGCACGTCTTCGGCGACACCGAAGTCGGGGGCGCGGCCGCCCAGACCCGGGCCTGGGAAGAGCACAAGGCCCGGGAACGCGCGGCCAAGGGCGACGGGCAGAGCGTCCTCAGCGGCGTCGCGCTCGCCCTGCCAGCCCTGATGCGCGCGGAGAAGCTCCAGAAGCGTGCCGCGCGGGTCGGCTTCGACTGGCCCGAGGCCGCCCAAGTTTTTGCGAAGATCGAAGAAGAAGTCTCTGAACTGAAAGAGGAAATGACCTGTGGCGGCGATCGGGACCGGCTCGAGGACGAGATCGGCGACCTGTTCTTCGCCCTGGTCAACCTGGCCCGCCACCTGACGATCGATCCCGAGGTCGCTATGCGCCGCTGCAACGCCAAGTTCGAGCGCCGCTTCCGGGCCATCGAGACGACCCTCGCCGCCCAGGGCCGCAATCCCAAAGACGTTTCTCTCGACGAACTGGAAGACCTCTGGCAGGCCGCCAAGGCTACCGAGGGCTGAGCCCCCCTACGAGCTAGGGGGCGCCTGGGGTTCCGCCTGTCGGGACGGCGGCATCACCGTAGAGCTCGTCGTGAAGCAGGCGCCAGGAGGCCTCGTCGGGCGCCAGGAGCAATCCGCGGCTCTCTCGTCGGAGCGGCGAGTAGGGCTGGTCCTCCGCGGTCCAGGCGTGGCCACCCGCCTCTGCGTGCAGCAGCACGCCCGGCGCATGGTCCCAGGGCATCAGCTTGGTGAAGAGGCTGTAGTGCATCTCGCCTGCTGCCAATCGAAGGTATTCGGCACCGGCGCAGCTCAGGCTGCGGATCGCGCCCAGCTTTTCGCGCTTCGCCCTCACCCGCTCGCGCAATTCGGGGCCGCCGAACTGGCCGGCATGGAGCGTTCCGGTCATCTCGCCTAGGGATGCGGCTGGCGCGGTCACGAGCCGGCGGCCATCGATCCAGCTGCCGCTACCGCGCTCGGCGACGCCGGTCCGCTTGCCTGGAACGTCGTGGATCCAGGCGGCGCAGGTCTCGCCCCGCTCGACCAGCGCCAGCATCATCGCGAAGACGGGCACGCCTTGAGCGAAGTTGCTGGTGCCATCGATCGGATCGATCAGCCAGACCGCCTCGTCCGCGAGCAGATTCGCGAAGATCCCGGGGTCGGCGGCCGCAGCCTCTTCGCCGACCACCAGTGAGCCTGGCAGGAGGTCGCGCAAACGCTGGGTCAGGCGGCGTTCCGAGGCCTCGTCGACGACGGTCACGACCTCTCCCCCCGCCTTGATACGCGTGTCGTCCTCGCCGAGGTTCCGAAACCGCGGCAGCACCTCCTCGGCCGCGGTCTCCACCAGGATCCGGGTGACCTCCTCGATCGGGACGCTCGAACCGCTCACTCCGCAGCGGCCTTTCGGTGAGCGCCGTAACGCTGCTCGAAACGGGCCAGAGCCGCGGGGCTCAAGCTGATGCTCATGCGCGTCTTGCCCTCGATCTCCCGGCGCTCCAGAACGCGTCCGTGCTCGTGAAGCCAGGCGATGGCGGCCCCCTCCTCGGGCCCGAGGGTGAGCTCGATCCGCTTGTGGTCCCGCACCAGCCGCGCCTCGACGGCCTGCAAGAGCTCGGGCACGCCCTCGCCGGTCAGGGCGGAACAGGCCAGGACCTCCGGCTTGCGCGCGGCGCGCTCGCGAACCACCTGCTGCTGCTCCGGGGTCAGGCAGTCGATCTTGTTGAGTGCCTCTAGCATGGGCTCATCGTCGCCGGCCTCGAGACCGAGGTCGGCCAGGATCGCCAAAACATCCTGGCGCTGCGCCTCGCTGTCCGCATTGGCAACATCCCGGACGTGCAGGATCAGATCGGCCTCGACCACTTCTTCGAGGGTCGCTCGAAAGGCCGCCACCAGATCGGTCGGCAGGTCCGAGATGAATCCGACGGTATCGGAAAGGATCGCCTCCAGACCGCCGGGCAGGCGCACCAAGCGCATGGTCGGGTCCAGGGTCGCGAAGAGCATGTCATGCGCGAGCTGCGCATCGCCCGTTATCCTGTTGAAAAGCGTCGACTTCCCGGCGTTGGTATAGCCAACCAGGGCGACCACCGGGTAGGGCACACGCTGGCGCGCCCGGCGGTGCAGGCCGCGCCGGCGCTTGACTTTCTCCAGCTCGGCCTTGATCCGGGTGATTCGCTCGGAGATCAGGCGCCGGTCGATCTCCAACTGGCTCTCGCCCGGACCACCGAGGAAGCCAAAGCCGCCGCGCTGCCGCTCAAGATGAGTCCAGGAACGCACCAGGCGCGAGCGCTGGTAGTTCAGGGCCGCCAGCTCGACCTGCAGGCTGCCTTCCTTGGTCCTGGCCCGGGCGCCGAAGATCTCGAGGATCAGTCCGGTCCGGTCGATAACCTTGGTTTTCCAGGCCTTCTCGAGGTTGCGCTGTTGCACCGGCGACAGCGATCGGTCGACCAGAACCAGGTCGGCCCGAGAAGCCGATACGGTCCCGGCCAGACGCTCGACGGCACCCTGTCCGAAGAGCGTAGACGGCCGCGGTCGCGGCAGTGTCACAACTTCTGCGTGTACGACCTTGAGCTCGATTGCCGCGGCAAGACCTACGGCTTCGGCCAGACGTCCCTCTGCCGCGCGCCGACTCTGCCGCGCCTCTGCCAGGGCCGGATGCAGCACAACCACACGGCCGGTCGAACCTTCGGTCGCCGCTGGTGCCGCCGCGCTGGGATCCTCCCGATTCAATCGGATACCTTTGAGTCTCGTCCGGTCAGGACCCCTCTCCCTCCTTGGACGGCTCGAAGAGCTGCACCGGCGTCGAAGGCATCACCGTCGAAATGGCATGCTTGTAGACGAGCTGCGAGTGCGCGTCGCGCCGCAGCAGGACGCAGAAATTGTCGAACCACGTGATCACGCCTTGGAGCTTGACGCCGTTGACCAGGAAAACCGTGACCGGAACCTTGTTCTTGCGCACATGGTTCAGAAAGACGTCTTGAACGTTTTGTGACTTCTCCGCCGCCATGCGACCCCCTCACTTCTTGTTTTGCGTCTCCGCTGCGGCTCCAGAAATTGCTGAAGCTAGGACCGTTTGCCTAACTGAACCGGGAAACCCCGCGCACGTCGCACGAGCAGAGACAAACCTTAACGGTGAGTATCACGTATTTACCGTTATGAAAACTCAGACTTCCCAATGCACGACATGAGTTCCTCGCAAGTTGCCGCATGCAGGCTCGGCGGATGGGCGCCGAATTCGTCCGGTCCCGGTGCGGCCTCGCGCAGCAGGATCGCCGTGCAGTCGGCCGCGTGGGCGCAGGTCATGTCGATGTCGGTATCGCCGACGAACCAGACCTCCGGGCCCGCAACCAGACCGGACTCTTCGAGCGCCAGGTCGACAGCGGCGCGGTCCGGCTTGTCCGCGACGGCGTCCTCGGCCCCGACCAGGCGGCCGAACCAGCGGTCCCAGCCGAGGTGGACGGCCTCGCGGCGCAGGATGCTGCCCTTCTTGTTGCTGACCACGCCGAGATAGCGGCTGCCGTCTGCCAGGCCGGCCAGCAATTCTTCGACGCCCGGCAGGGCCCGGAGCTGGCTAAGGTGCTCCCGCTCGTAGGTACCGTAGAAGAGCGTCATGGCCTCATCGGCACGGCTGCCGAAGAGTTTCGGGAAGCTGTCGCGCGCCGAGGCCCGGACCCGGGCCCGGGTCTGCTCTAGGGTCCAGGAGGCCTGGCCCATGGCCTCCAGGGTCACGTTGAGCGCGTGGTGAATGACCACCCAGGTGTCGACCAGGGTGTTGTCCCAGTCGAAGAGCAGAGCTCGCGGTGCCGGTAAGGTCACGCTACCCCTGCGCCGGCAGCATGGCCCTCGTAGACCTCGCGCAGCCGCAGGGTCAGGAGTCCGGGATGGCCGTTGCCGACGGGCTGGTCGTCGATCCGGGTCACCGGCATGACGAAGTTGGTGCTCGAGGTGATGAAGGCTTCGCGCGCCTGCAGGGCTTCCTCGACCGTGAAAGCACGCTCCTCCAGTTCGACACCCTCGCTTTCGGCCAAACGCAGCAACGCGAGACGGGTAATGCCGTTGAGGATGGCGTTGCTGGCTTCCCGGGTCACCAGCTTGTTGTCCCCGGTGACGATCCAGGCGTTGGTGGAGGTGCCCTCGGTCACCCGGCCGTCCTCCCCGACCATCCAGGCTTCGAAGGCGCCGGCTTCCACCGCAGCTTGCTTGCCCAGCACATTAGGAAGCAAGGATACAGATTTGATATCACAGCGTTTCCAGCGAATGTCCGGGAGCGTGATCACGGCCACGCCCTCGGCCAGCTGCTTGGCGCTGTGCGGTTTGGTCTGGCGGGTGGTCATGACCAGGGCCGGCGCTGCCGCCTTCGGAAACTTGTGGTCGCGGGGCGCGACCCCGCGGGTCACCTGCATGTAGAGGAAGCCGTTGCTCAGTCCGTTGCGTCGCATCAACTCGTGGCTGACCAGCTTCAGCGCCGCCCGCGACATCGGCATTGCGATCCGCAACTCGTCGAGGGAGCGCTCCAGCCGGTCGAGGTGCGGGTCCTCGTCGACCAGCGTGCCCTGGACCACCGGGACCACCTCGTAGACCCCGTCGGCGAACTGGTAGCCGCGATCCTCGATATGTACCGACGCTTCGCCC
>JASJAL010000045.1 GCA_030067055.1 Kiloniellales bacterium
CAGAGGCGTCACTTTCGAGAGGTAGGCCGAGGATGTCTGGTAGTCGATGTTGGTCTCGCCGCGCTCGAAGGCGAGCCGGCCGGCCCCGCGACCCTTCATGCCGAAGACCGGCTCGACCTTGAGTCCGAGCAGCTCGAAGGCCAGCAGCGGTACGAGGTCAAGCGAGGTTGCACCCTGCGATCCGTAGAGCAGTTCGGTATCCGAAAGCTTGCCGATATCGGCCGCGGACTTCACCCCGAGCTCGGGATTGACGTAGGCAACGCCGCCAGTGGGCGTGGCGAGCACGACGTTCCAGTCCTTGTACTCGTAGCGGACACGGGAATCGTTCAACAGATAGGGGAACTGGGTCGATCCCGAGGTGCCGAAGATGGTCAGGCCATCCGGCTTGGCCCGCGAGGCGAAGAAGTTCGCGCCCTTGGTCGAACCGGCGCCGGGCATGTTCTTGACCACAACGGTCGGCTTGCCCGGCAAGGCATCGGCCAACAGCGGCGCGTAGAAACGCGACCACTTGTCCGATCCGCCGCCTTCCTTGAAGGGGATGATCCATTCGATGGTCTTGCCGGAGAAGTCGGCCGCCTGCAGGGGACCGGACAAAGCGGTGACGGTGGCAAGGACGCAGAGCGTGAAAGCGACGCCCAGTGATTTCTTAAAGCTGGCCATGAAATCGCCTCCCAAAGGCAAATGCAAAACGGCGGAAGGCGAGATTCTCTGGCACTTTCCCGGCGCTCGCCGAGAAGGTCCCGAGGGTGTGCTGCGCCTCCCGCGATCTCCCGCCGCCCTTCGGCTCCCAGGCTGGCCCTTCGGCCAGGCGGCAGGTTGATTGCCATCATCCTGATCTGGCAAGCTTTCATCAAGCTTTCACTCTAGGAGCCTCCTCAGACTGTCCGGGATCGGCAGGCCGGATGCGGATTGCGCTGGTTGAAGACAACGAAATGCTCGCGGACGGAATCGCCAAGGCCCTAGGCGACGAGGGTCACGGTATCGACCTCCTGCAGGACGGCGAGCAAGCGGACGATTATCTCAAGAGCGATTCCGTCGACCTGATAATCCTGGACCTCGCCCTACCGGGACTTGACGGCCTCGAGGTCCTGAAACGCCTGCGACAAAGGGGCAATGCGACCCCTGTCCTGGTCCTGACCGCCCGCGGCGACCTCGGCGACCGGATCAAGGGCCTCGATGTCGGCGCCGACGACTACCTCGTCAAGCCCTTCGAAATGGCCGAGCTCGAGGCGCGGGTCCGCGCCTTGCTGCGCCGGGCCTCGGCGCGCGATAGCCTCGAGGTCGCGCTGCGACGGCTGCGCTACGACCGCGCGGCGCGGCGCGCCTTCGTCGACGAAGCAGAGATCCGACTGCCGATGAAGGAGCTCTCTTTGCTGGAATGCCTCCTCGACCGCCAGGGTCAGATTGTTTCCAAGGAGACCATCGCCGACCATCTCTATGGTGCCGGATCGGACGTCGACGTAAAGGTGATCGAGCTCTACGTCCACCGACTGCGCAAGCGGCTCGTTCAGGCCGAAGTCGGGATCCGCACCGTGCGGGGACTGGGGTATATCATCGAATAAGAAGAAAAAAATCCTGACCGCCGGGAGGCACTGCCATGTTTCTGCCCCTCAGTTCACTTCGCGGGCGCCTGCTGCTGCTGCTCGCCGTACCGACGGTGCTGATTGCTGCGGCGGCGATTGCCCAGAGCTACCTCTCGGCGCGCGAGACCGTCCACCAGCTCTATGACAAGACGCTGCTGGCGGTGACCCTGACGATTTCCGAGCAGGTCGTGGCAACCGATGGCGATCTGCTCGCGGAGACGGTCCTGGAATCTCTCACTCAGGGCCTCGGCGACCCGCTCTACTATCACGCGACAGGTCCCGGCAGCGCCTTCGTGACCGGCTATGGGGATCCGCCACCCCTTCCCTCCGGTCTGGTTCTCGAGGGCGGCCAGACGCGCTTCTTCGACAGCAGCTACCTCGGCCAGCCGGTTCGGGTCGCAGCCCTGCGGCAGCTGATATCTGACGGCGTGCTGCAGGGATGGGTGACCGTGCGGGTCTGGCAAACACTCAACGAGCGGGAGGCGCTGTCCCTGAGCCTCGCGCTCGATTCGTTACTGCGGATGCTGGTGATCATCGTTTGCGCGGCTCTGGTGCTCTGGTTCGGCATCAGCCGAGGGCTCCGGCCGCTTGCCGAGCTTCGGGAGTCGGTCGAGCGCCGTTCACCGACTGACCTGTCGGATATCCGCCGCCCGGTGCCCGCGGAGGTCACCAGTCTGGTCGCCGCGATGAATCACCTCTTCCAACGCCTGAAAGCGGCCTTTGCCGAGCGCGAAGCCTTCATCGCCAATGCCTCGCACCAGTTGCGCAACCCGATCGCGGCGATCCAAAGCCAAGCCGAGGCCGCCGCCAAGGCCAAGTCCGAGGATGAGCTGCGCCGGCGGGTCGAAGGCATAGCCGAGGCGGCCAGGCGCAGCGGGCGCTTGACCAACCAGTTGCTCAGCCTGACCCGGACGCGCAGCCAGGCCGAGGAACCGAAGAAGCCCTTCGACCTGGCCGCCGAGACCGCGGAGATCCTGCGCTCGCACAGCCCGCGCGGCCTCCGCCGCGACATGGAGATCTCCTTCGAGGCGCCGGAGACGCCGGTCGAGATCACCGGAAACCGCCTGATGCTGGGCGAGGCCATCTCCAACCTGATCGACAATGCAATCCGATATGGGCGCGACGGCGGCCGGCTCGAGGTCGGAGTGCATCCCCACGCCGACAAGGTGGTCGTGGTCGTCGAAGACGACGGCCCGGGCGTGCCGCCAGCGGACGCCGAACGAATCTTCGACCGCTTCATTCGCCTGACCGAGGAGGTCCCAGAAGGCTGCGGCCTCGGCCTCGCCATCGCCCGCGAGGTCGCCCAAGCTCACGACGGCAACATCCACTTCAGCAATGGCCGCCTCGGAAAAGGATCGCGCTTCGAGCTGGAGCTTCCCGGGCGAGGCTGAACCGCGCCGCAAACCGAGAATCTTGAGTTCGCAACGTTTGGCAGGGAGACCATGAGTCCCGGCCAGCCAGACGGGACTGCGTCTGATCGGGACGTGCGCTAGTCGAGGGCGGCAGTCTCGGCCTCGAGGAAATCCAGCAGGGTCCGAGCGGCCGGTGCGAGGGGGGCGGCCTCGCGGGTGACGATCTTGAGGCGACTGCGCGCCCAGGTCTCGCCGAGTGGCGCGCCCTCGATCGCCAGGGCCGTGAGGTACGGCTTGACGCTGCTCTCCCGCAGGAAGCCGACGCCCAGCCCCGCCTCGACCAGGCGCCGCAGGGAATCGAAGCGGGTCACGCGCAGGCTCGGCTCCAGTGGCTTGCCGATGCTCTCGGCCGCCTGTTGCAGCATCTCGTCGAGCACGCCGCCCTGGTGCAGGGAGATCACCGGATGATCAAGCGTTGCGGCGAAGGCGACGGGCGCGTCCGCGGCGCGGCCGGCGAAGAGGGGATGGTCGCGCGCGCCGACCACCCAGACCGGATCGGCGCAGAAGTCGGCGACCGCCAAACCCGCCAGGTCTTCGGAGTCGGCAACGATGCCGAGATCGCAGTCGCCATCGCGGATCGCGGCGACGGCCTCCGCGCTATAGAGCTCGACCAGCTCCAGGCCGATGTCCGGCCAACGCTCGCTGGCATCCTTCAAGAGATCGGCCAGCCGGCCGACGATGGCAGAAGTGACGGCGGCGATCCGGACCCGGCCCCGGTCGCCCTCGGCGAAGTGCTTGAGGGCTGCGTCGAGATCGCGGACCTGGGTCAACAGCCGGCGGCCGTGTTTCGCGAAGACCTCGCCCGCGGGCGTCAGGACGACCCCGCGGGGCCGGCGCTCGAGCAAGGGCGCCCCGAGCATCAGCTCCAGGTCCTGGATGCGGCGGCTGACCGCGGAGGCCGCGATGTGCTCGCGCCGTGCGGCGCCGGCAATGCTGCCCGCCTCAGCAATCGCCAAGAACAAGCGGATGGTGACGATGTCGAAGCTCTGCATGACCCCGCTGCGGCCGCACCTTGTCCCACTCGCCCTGCCCGGCGGCGGTTTTCGGGCCGATTCCGGCCTGCCGCCTGAAGTCTTCCGATAGGGCCTGCAGGGCCTCCGGCCCCCGATACTGGACGGACTGCGCCCTTTCGCCAACGTCTATCGCGGCGAAGAGCAATCGGATGAACTCTTGGATCGCCCGCATGGCAACCTCCATTCGCGGCCAGGTTCGATATCTCCTCACCGAAAATTGGGCGGCCGGCCGGTTCCCGACCAGCACCGCCTCGCGACGGCAAGCATCGCAGACCGCGAGGGCTGACGGCCAACCGAGCATCCGCTTGCCAGGCCCCAGTATCTGACAGATGATTTCTTTCGTTCGATCATGTGTTTGACCGAGGTCGTTACGATGAAGAAGGAAGCCGGTGGACACCGCCTCTCGCCAGAGGAGATCGCCGCCTTCCGGCGCGACGGGGCGGTCGCTCTCCGCGAGGTCTTTTCCGAAGATTGGATCGATCTCTTGCGCCGGGGCATCGAGGCCGACCTCGAGAGCCCGGCCCCCAATCTGGGCAACCACTGCAAGGACCCGGCGGCGCCGGCCTACTGGGAGGACTTCTGGTGCTGGTCCCACTTTCCGGAGTTCGAGCGCTTCGTCCGCGAGTCGCCCTGCGCCGGTATCGCCGCCCAGCTTCTGGGTGCCGAACGGATCAACCTGGTCATGGACAACTGGTTCCTGCGCGAGGCCGGCTCGCGCTCGCGACCGCCCTTTCATCACGACATCTCCTACTTCGACTTCACCGGCTCGATGTGCGTGCTCTGGCTCCCCCTTGAGCCGGTAACCAAGGAAAATGGGATCGCCTTCGTGCGCGGCTCCCACCTCTGGGACAAGCTCTTCCTCCGGGTCCGCTTCGACGACGGCCACCGGGTCGACGGCGAGGCCTTCGAGGTCGGGGGCCAGCGCTACGAAGCGCCGCCGGACATCGAGGCCGATCCCGGGGCCTACGACCTGCTGGGCTTCGATCTCGACCTCGGGGACTGCGTCTACTTCGACATGCGCACGCTGCACGGCAGCCTGTCGACCGTCACCCCGAGCGAGACCGTGCGGCGCTACACCTTGCGGATGACGGCCGAAGACGGGCAGATCCGCTACCGCGGCGACTGGGCCAAGGAGGAGCGCGCGATCTTTGAGGCCCAGGGCTACCGAGACGGGGATGCGATCGCCGGCGACTTCTTTCCCCAGCTCTGGCCCTAGATCAAACCCCGCTGAATTGGAATCAATTGAGCGGGGATAATTTGATCTATTTCATATAGGTAGAGCAGCCTATCCGCTTTCAAGTGAACGCGGGCTGCTCTAGGCACCAGAACACTCGAGCGCCTTCCAAGCCCGCATTGCGAGCGACCCTAGGCAACTGATTCGCAGGTGGCGCCTATTGGCCGCCGCACCTGGAGGTCCAGCAGCTATACTCTGCCGCTAGCGCGAGGGTCGAACTTTGCCGCATGAGGGGGGTGGCATGGAACAAAAAGAACTCCTGGATCTTTTCATCAGCTTCGGCTTGGCGGGAGCCATCGGCTTCCTGATCGGCCTCGAGCGGTCGATGACCACGGAGCAGGAGGCCAAGACAGGCCTGCGCGACTTCATGATCGTCGCGCTGGTCGGTGCCATCAGCGCCTTCGTCGCGCAGTCCTTCGATAACTCCTGGCTGATCGCCGTCGGCTTCTTCGGCTTCCTCGCTTTGCTCATGATTTCCTATTGGGCCGATCGAAGAAGGGACCTCGAAGATTTCGGCGTCACCACGGAAGTGACCGCGATCGTCACCTTCTTCCTGGGCGTCTTGGCAATCCAAGGCATGCATGCCGTGGCAATCGCCTTGGCGATCGCTATGCTCGCCATTCTTTCGCAGAAGAGAGCGCTCTACAGCTTCAGTTCGGAGATCAAGTCCTTCGAGCTGGATGCGGCGGTCAAGTTCCTGATCATCACCTTCATCGTCCTGCCGGTCCTGCCGTCCCGGTCCCTGGACAACCTGCTCACCTATGAAGTGGGCGAAGTCATCTCGATCGAGCAAAGCACGGGCAAGCTCGCCTTCGCTCCTATGAAAGGGCAGGTCTTCCAGGTCGATCAGAGCCTGAACCTTTACGACGACATCGAACTTCTAGGGGTTCTGGAGATCGAGAGCGCGACCGAGGACCAGGTCGCTGGGC
Organism: Kiloniellales bacterium; assembly: GCA_030067055.1. The sequence goes on from JASJAL010000045.1 coordinate 6,172, forward strand.
GATTCAGCAAACCCGAATCGGAGGCGCTCAGCGAAGGCACCGCCCTCTACAGCCCCTTGGCGCCGATGTTCGTGATGCACATGCTCGCCGCGCTGAAGCCCTTCAAGGTCTGGCTGATCGTGGTGCTGGTCTCCTTCATAAGCTTCATCGGCTACATCCTGGTCAAGGTCCTCGGCAGCGGTGCCGGGATCGGCTTGACCGGCCTGATCGGCGGCCTGGCGTCCAGCACCGTCACGACCTTGAGCTTCGCCAAGCGCAGCAAGGAGCTGCCGGCGTGGAACCAGCTCTTCGCGGTCGCGATCCTGCTGGCCTCCTCCATCATGTTCCCGCGGCTGCTGATTCAGATCGGCGTGTTCAACCAGGCACTGATGCGCAACATGGCGGTCCCGATCCTGGTCACCGGCGCCGCGGGCGTGATCATGGCTGCCATCTTCTTCCTGCGCTCGCAAAAGCTGGCGACCGAAGAAGGCGACGGCGCAGAGATGGCTTTCGACAACCCCTTCAGCCTGAAGTCCGCAATCACTTTCGGCCTGGTCTTCGCCACCATCCTGATGGCGACGCGCCTGGCCATCACCTACCTCGGCGAGGCCTGGCTGCCGGTGGTCGCGATCGTGAGCGGCCTGACCGACGCCGACGCCATCGCCTTCTCACTGAGCGACGCCCAAAGGTCTGGACTGATCTCGCTCGACTGGGCGGCGTTCAACGTCGTGCTCGGCGCGCTGTCCAACACCTTCGTGAAGCTGTTCTTTGTCTACACCCTGGGTCACCGGGAACTCTTCAAGCACCTTCTCTTGTCGATCCTGGTGATGGGCGCGGCCGGCCTCGTGACCATGTTCCTCTACTACGACCTGAGCGAGATCGGACTCGGGTAGAAGGCCGACGGACAGTACGGCAGGAAACGCCGGGCCACCCCGCTCCCGCTCGACCAATGGCCGGCGTGCCCACGGCGGCCCGCGGCTCACTCCGCCAGGGTCAGCATCCAGTCGTAACCTTCGCCGACCCATTCGGCCGGGATGGAGTGGCCGCCGGGGTGGAGGCAGAGCTCGAGGCGCCGGCCGCTGGCGCAGCCGGACCAGACGTCGCAGCTGTAGCGTGGGTGACTTTCTCGGGCGCTCACGGCCGCGCGACAGCGGTTGAGGCCCTGCAGGATCGTTATGCCTTCCGGGATGGGCATGGAGTTGTAGATGCCGACCTCGTCCAGGGCGACGACCTTGTCGGTGCGGCCGTGAATGTGGCGCAGGTTGACCGGGCCGCCGGGACAGCGCTCGGGATTGCTGCGCCAGAAACCACCTGCGATCGGCAGGTAGGCGTGGAACAGCGGGCCGTCGTAGCAGGCCAGGTTCCAGACCAGGGAGGCGCCGCGCGAAAAGCCGGAGGCCAGGCTGCGGCTCCGGTCCAGCGGCCAGCGCCGCTCCAGGTCGGCCAGCACCCGGCGGACGTAGGCCAGTTCGTCGCGGCCGCCCTCGGCCCGGCCCTTGCCGATCTGGCGCCAGTAGCCGGTCTGGGCCCAGGGCGCGACGAAGAGCGCGCCGCGGCGGGTGATGCCCTCGACCAGGGCGCGGTTGCGGAACATGCCCTCGGGAGAGGAGTTCCAGCCGTGGAAGAAGACCACCAGCGGCAGCGCGCTCTCGCCGTCCCAGTCCGGCGGTGGCTCGGCCAGATAGTAGCCCTCGGACACGACGCAGCGCCCGCCCTTGCCGCAGCCGCCATTCGCCTGCGCCGACTGGGGCAGGGTGAGGAGCGCGAGGAGCAGGAGCACGAGCACCGATCTCATGTATCCCGACCTCACTCCATCTCTGAAAGCCCTACCGACTGTCATGCCCGGACTTGATCCGGGCATCCATCGAGCAAAGCGGCACCATGGATGGCCGGGTCAAGCCCGGCCATGACATATGAGAGAGCGGTGAGCGCGGTGTTCATTGGCCTAGGCGAAGCTTCGATAGGGTTTGTGGACGTAATACTTCGGCCGGGTGTCCAACCGAACGTGGAGCCAGGCCACCCCCAGGCCCGAGGTGCTGACCCATAGGGGACGTTCGGACAAGAGCCGGAGCAAGGCCTCCCCTGTCCGACGCCAAAGCGCTGCCTTCTGCGCGGCCGGCGCGGTGCGTAGGAAGGCGGCGAGGTGCGGATAGCCCTCCGCCTCTGCAAGCGGCCGCGGGGCGACCAGCCAGGCGTCGCGGCCCAGGTTCTCGAAGGCGACGATCTCGTCGTCCGGCTCAGCCGCAAAGGGCCGCGCGAAGGCCGCCGGCTCCGCAGTGAGCCGGGCCAGGGCCGGACTGTCGACGAGCACGCACTCGAATGCGCGCGCCGCGGTGTAGGCGGTCACCGGCGGCGTCTCCCAGAAGAAGGCCGCAAAGGGCGCCGCGACCAGGAGATTGGAAAAGTAGGCGTTGAAGTCTTCGTCCTGCCGCCAGCTCTCGATCACGGCGGCGTAGGACATCGCAGCCCCGTCGCTGAACAGCGTTAGCTTGCGGACGCGCTCCTTTTCAAGCGCCTCTATCTCCGAAGTCCAGACCACCGCGGCCTTACAGGGCTCAGATGTACTTCAGGATCAGCTCGGCGATGCGGTCCTCGCCGAGGATGGGCGGCAGGACGGTCAGCACCTTGGCGTCGCCGTCCAGCAGGTAGATGAAGCTGCCGTGGCTGTAGACCGGCGTGCCGTCGATCATCTCGTGCAGCTTCTTGGCCTCGACCTGGAAGGCGGCGCGGGCGGCGGCCAACTCGGCCTCGGTTCCGGTCAGGCCGAGCAGGCGCGGGTGGATCTTCGGCATGGCCTCGGCCAGGGCCGCGGGTGTGTCGTTGACCGGATCGACGGTGATCATGATCGGCTGAAGGCCTTCCGCCTTGTCGCCCAGGATTTCGAGGGCGCCGGCCAGGCGCGGCAAGGCGACCGAGCAGATCGCCTCGCAGGAAGCATAGCCGAAGAAAACCAGCATCGGCTTGCCGGCGAAGTCCGTCTCGCTGCGCCGCGCCCCGGTCTGGTCGACCAGTTCGAAGGAGGCCTCGATCTTGATCGGGAAGGGCAAGGCCGCGGTTTCGGGCAGCTGTGGTGCCTCGGCAGCCTTGGCCCGTGTCGCGGCAGCATGGGCCGCAGCTTCCTTCGGCGTCTTGTGCTCGACGCCATCGTGCGCCGCTATCGGCCCGAACGGCAAGAGGAGCAAGGCGCCGGCCAGGACTCCGGCGCAGAGCGGCGCGCGATGGCTCATGCGGTCACTCCTCGAAGAGGTACTTCTTGAAGGCCTCGTCCGTCTCGAGGCCGAGGCCGAGGTAACCGTCGCGCTCGATCAGGGCGTTGACCCGCGGATCCTTGCGGAACCAGGGACCCTTGACCTTGGCGGCCTCGGGGTTGGCCACCGCCCAGTCCTTGGTCCAGCGGTTGGTCTTGGACCACTCGGTCTCGCCCTTCTTCCGGATCAGCTGGACCTGATACATCTTAGCCGGTGTGTACTCTTCCAGGCCGACCAGCAGGCCGTCGACCTCGACCTCTTGGTTGCAGTAGGGCAGCAAGTCGAGGTTGGCGCCGGTGAAGGCAGGCTGGGTGTTCTTGTTGGCCAGGACCAGCACGCCGTCCGCGGCGCGCAGCAGGCCGAGCTGGCGGCGGCCGTCGCCGCAGTTCTCCGGGCAGTCGCCGGCGACCTCGCAGAAGACGTCGACCACCTTGGCCTCGAAGCGCGCCTTCTCCTGGCCCAGCAGGTTCCAGTTCTTGGCCTGGCTGCCCTCGGAGAAGGGCCCCTCGTCCTCGCCTTCGGCCCAGGCCGCGCCCGAGGTCGCGATCAGCGCCACGGCGGCTGCCATTGCGATGCGTTTCATGACGGCCTCCTCTACTTCTTCGGCTTGGGGATGGCGAAGGGCGGGATGACGTCGTAGTCCTCGTGGCTGAGGTTCACGATGCCCTCGTTCGCGGTAACCTTCTCGACCACCAGGTAGTTGATGCCGTCGCGCTGATAGAGCAGCCCGTCGGCCGAGATCAGGTTGGACTGCACCTCGAGTATGGTGTCGCCGCCGGTGACGTGGTCGTCGCCCTCGTACTTCAGGACCATGTAGACCGTGCCGTCCTCGGCCAGGACGCCGACCGGTATCCCGCCGGCCGCGCACCAGAGCGCGCAGGTGTGATGCGCCGAGCCGACCACCGAGTCCGGTCCGCCCATGACGCCGGAGAAGTAGCACCAGGTGTCGATGATCTCGCCCTTGATCTTGACCCTTTCGCCCTGGGTCGCCGCCAGGGCGCTCGCCGGCAAGGCCAGAACGGCCATGACAAGGCCGATGATGGTGCCTCTCATGCCCCGCCTCCTTCTCGGTTTGGTTTCAGCCGAAGTTCAGAGATAGCAACTTTGCGGGACCGGCGGAAGGAACCGGGGCCGCCGGAGGCCGCCGCTCACGCAGACGTGTCCAGCCGTGCGCGAAGTTCAGGCGGCGCTGGTCTGCGCTCTTTCGCCCGCGAGACCAAAGCGAAAGGCCCCGGCGATTTGCCGGGGCCTCGGCCTTTCACAACCTGAAAGGTCTCGTCTACTTACGGATAAAGACGCACTCGACGGAGTCGATCTTGACCTCGAGCGGCTCGCCCTTGCCGTTCATGATGCCGAAGCTCCGCACCGCGTCGGCATGCATCCCGCCCGACTTGGAGCTATCGATCTTGCAGCGCTCCTCCTGGGACCAGGACCGAACGCTCAAGCGGTTCGCGTAGAAGGTCGCGCCACTGTCCGGATCGGTCAGGCTGAAACGATAGACGGCCCTGATGATGGATTGCGCAGAGGCCGGACCGACCGATACCACCAGGATGCCAAGGCCCATAACCAGCAGGGCACAAAAAGCTCTTGCTCGAAACACGATTACCCCCTGTGACGAGTTGATATGAGAAAAGTTTGGCAGGTCGGTTCGCTGAAGGTCAAGCCTGCGACACGGACAGCAACCGGACTCTGCGGCAGGCCTCGCAGCAACATTGAAGCCCGGGCGCGTCCGCGGCCTACATGAGGTCGAAGTTCCCTGCGAGGACACGGTCGAGCCGGCCGCTGCGCCAATCGCGCAGGGCATCGCGCACCAGGGGCGTCGGCGCCTCGCGGTAGCGGCGGACCACCGTGCGGCCGCCCTCTTCCGCCGCCTGCAAGCATTCCTGCGCCTGGCGCAGCAAAGCCCGGCGGTCTTCCGGTGGCGGACCGACCGGTTGCGGCACCACGCGGACGTGGACGCCGACCCGCTCGAAGTTGCGTGGCCGATCGGTCGGCCATTCGAAGAGGTGCAGGCCGTGCTCGCCAGCGAGCAGACTGTGGGCGCCGAAGCCCATCACCGCGTAGATCTTGCGGAAGGCAGGCTTGCCTTCGTCGTCGGTGCTTTCCAGGCAAGTGAAGCGCATGCGTCGGGCGGCCGCCCAGGCCTCGTACATCGCGGCCAGCTTTTCGGCGAAGTCCCGGGAGGACGGCCAGTCCTGGGTGCCGTCGGGACTGGCTTCGACCATCAGGAAAGCCTCGGCGGGCCGCGCCTCAAGGATGTCGTGGCAGGCGGTTTCCAGGAGAAAGAGGTTCTGCGCCAGGACGGAGACCATGTTCGCCGGCACCTGGCCTCGGGGTGCCATGCCTTCCAGGCGCCGCAGCAGCGAGCCCGCACGGCGGCAGCCGGCGGCGACGCGGTCCTGATACTCGGCCAGGCCCAGGGTCGCGAAGCGGTCCGGCGAGGACCAGAAGTCCGGATGCGCCATCTCAGCCTTGGCGGCGTCCTTCAAGGTTTGCCAGTCTGCCGAGACGAGGGTTGCGTCCAGCGTTTCGTATGCCTGGCGCAGCGCAGCGAGCTCCTCGCTCTTGCCTCTTGGATCGAGCAGGATCGCACGCGGCTCCAGTCCGTCCGGCGCGGCCTCGGCCTCCGCCTCTCCCGCCGCCTCCGGCGCCGGCGCATCGGGATCGACGAAGGTCACCTCGAGCCGGTCCTCGCCGGCGGAGACGAAGAGGAACTGGTCGCCCGCCGGGGCCTCGTGCTGGACGATGGTGATCGCGAGCGGCGAGAGCAGGTAGCGCTCGATCGCCCGCTTCAGCGGCCGCGCGCCGAGGTCGGGCGTGAAGCCCTTTTCGAGCAGGAACTCGATCGCGGTCTCGTCCCACTCGACCGCCCAGCTGCGATAGCGCAGGCCGCGCCGCTGGAAGGCCTTGACCAGCTCCTTCTGCAGGATCTCGCGCATCAGCTCGCGGCTCAAGGGGCGGAAGATGACGACGCGATCCAGGCGGTTGATGAACTCGCGGCGAAACTCTTTGCCGACCGCGCGGCGGACCTCGTCGATGTCGAAGCCCGGGCTGCCGGCGCCGAAGCCCAGGGAGGCGCCGGTCGGAATCCGCGCGCCGAGGTTGGACGTCAGGACGATGATGGCGTGGCGGAAGTCCGCGACCTTGCCGTCGCGGTCGGTGATCCGGGCATCGTCGAAGACCTGCAGGAAGGTGTCCCAGACCTTGGGATGGGCCTTCTCGAACTCGTCCAGCAAGAGGATGGAGAAAGGCTGGCGCCGGATCTGGTCGGCCAGGGAAAGACTGTGCTCCCTCTCCGACTGTCCCATCAGCCGGTCCAGGCTCTCGGGAGTCTGGAACTCGCTCATGTCGAGCCGGATCATCCGGCGCGGGTCGCCGAAGAGCCATTCGGCCAGTGTCTTGGCGATCTCGGTCTTGCCGGTTCCGGTCGGCCCGGCGAAGAGAAAGACGCCGACCGGCCGGGTCGGGTCGGTCACCCCGGCCTTCAGCATCGCCACCCGTTCGACCAGGCAGTCGACCGCTTCGTCCTGGCCCATCACCTGTTCGGACAGGAAGGCCTTGAGCCCGTCGAGGTCAAGGCCGCGACGGTGGTCGAGCAGGCCGATTTGGAGGCCGGTCTGCCCGGCCAGGGTCGCGAGGACATCGTCCAGGCTCAGCTTCGGCCGCGCCTCGCCCGAACCTGCGCGCAGGCGATTCCGGGTCGCGTCCAGCAGACCGAGCAAGTTGCCGGGTGCCGCCCGGTCGCCGAGATACTGCTGGGTCAGGTCCCAGGCCTGGGTCACCAGATCGGGATCGCCGCCCTCGACCTCCCGCTCCAGCCAAAGCCGCCCCAGCGTGAGCGTGTCCTCAGGCGGCAGAGCTTGCACCCGCAGTGCGGCCAGGGCCGTCACCGCCTTGGGTTGCTGCTGGAGCAACCGCTCCAGGGCCGCCGGGTGGGTCTCGCCGACGATCTTCAACTCGCCCTGCTCGATCAGCGGCAGGATCACGTCGAGCGCGCCGGTCGGGCTGTACTTGTGGCGGCCCGACATCGCCAGGGTATGGAACTCCGGGATGAACCAGACGACGCGGCGATCGCCACGGAGCTGGGCGATGACCTCCTTCAGGCGCTCTTCGAACTGGCCGATGTAGATCTGGCCAGCGACCAGGTCGTTGTGCCCCGAGGTGAAGATTGCCCAGCCCTGTTCGTGCAGCCGGCTCGCCAGCTTCCTCAGAACCGTGGTCTTGCCCACCCCGGCCTCGCCGACGATCAGGCAGGACTGCGGCCGCTCGGCGAGCAAGGCCGCCTGCAGCTGGTCGACCGCATCCAGGAGCTGATCGTGCTCCAAGATTCCCTTAGCCGAGCGGCTGTCCGTCTCGTCCCAGAGCTGGCCGGCGGATTGCAGCAGGCTCCGGTCGACCTGCTGTGTCCGCCAAGTCCTGTAGCTGTCCAGCAGGGGCGCCCCGAGAGAGCCCTCGAGGCCCTCCAGGAACTGCTCGAGTTCCTCGCGGTCGTGGCTCTCGAGCTTGGCCTTGACGCCATTGAACGTCGGGGCCTCGCCGGCCGCCACGCGTTCCGCGCAGAAATCCGTCAGGAAGCCCCGGGACAGGCGATAGCCGAGGTAGCCCGCCGTGCGGACCAGGACCTCCCCGATCAGAGGTCGTGCCGGCGGGGTCCGCCGGGCCAGGTAGCGCAGGCCGAAGAACTGCGGCCAGGGCGCGATCGTGCCGATGCACTCGAGCACCAGGGACTGCTGGTCGCCGGCATCCTCTCGCAGCGTCATTGCCTCGAGCGCCATGCAGGAGAGGATGGCGTTGTCGCCGGTGACGTAGGTTCCGAGACTGGCCACGGAGTTACCGGGCGCGCAAAGCAGCCGGACGCCCGCCTCGAAGTCGGCGTTGCTTTCGAGCAGGTCCGTGGGATGCGCCGAGGCCTGAAAGAAGTCGGCCAGCCGGGCGGCGATGTCGTAAATCTCCGATCCGGCCGCCGAGGCTTCGCCGTCCTCGACGGGCGGACCGGCCACTTTGTCGGCCTCGGTCTTGCCCTTCTGCCGCTCGGCAAGGTACTTGGCGAGGAAGAGCAGCAGGATCGCGACGGCGATTAGGATCGCTGAGAGATAGTCCACTCGTCTTCCCCTGCCGCCCCGTCCCAAGTCGTAAGCGCCGTCGACGCGCCGCCCGCCGGGAACATTCCTCTGCCGTAGCACGAGATCCCCGGCGCTGCTCGATGGTATCTAGTTTAGAGGAGTCCGCGAGAAAAGCTGCGGGATGTTCGAGGCGCGCCGGACGCCCGTCCCCTCAACCCGTCAGCTTGCTGTCCAAAGGCTCTCGCGTCTGGTCCCAGATGCCGAAAGCGGCTTCGCGCAAGGCTTCGGAGCACTCTGCAAGGGCCCAGTTCTGGAGTTGATCTTCGGTGATGTCCCGAAAGATCGGCGGCAATTGCGACTTCCGCTGAACCATGCCGCCCAAATCATCTTCCTTGACGTAGCGAATCTTGCCGACACCGGCGAAGATCAGCCGCGTCATGCACATGGGGCAAGGCTCCAGGGAGCTGACCAAGGTGTGACCGCGCAGGTCGCGCTTGCCTTGCTGCGTGGCCTCGAACCTGTTCATGACCACCATCTCGGCGTGGAGATCGGAGCGGAAGCCCTCGACGAAGACCTCGTTGTGGCCTTCGACCACGACCTCGCCGTCCTGGTCGAGCAGGAGAGCGCCCACACCGTAGGTGCCGAGATCCGCCGCCTGAATTGCCAGGCGGCAAACTCGAACTGCCGCCGCCTCGTCTTTCAGGTCGGCACTTGGAGAGAACTCGTCGAGAATCGTCTTCCAGTTTGTCATCGCCTGCTCCCTTCTTGTCGGACTCAGCACGTTTCTGGTAGCGGGAGTTCGACTTGTGGATCGTAGCATCGACCTGCGGCGGCTTCGCAAACTTGGAATAGGCGGACCCTGGTCCGATCAGGTCCAAGGCCCTGCTGCTATGCGACCTTGGCAGAGAAGAGGGTAACAGCCCGTTGCCAGGTCGCTCAGCGGCCTGTAGTGCTGGCGCGATCGCCCGCGCGACGCTGGGATGCCCGGAGACGACATCGTGCTTGAGTGGCTGCAGAGCCCGGTGCAGAGCCTCCTGCTGCTACAGAAGCAGGTGCAGCAGGCGCTTGGCGGCGCCTTCCGGGAGGCGAGCGCCAGCGACGACGGCCTTCAGGCCGCGGTCCTGGTCCTGCTCGCCCTGGTCTTCGGGATGCTGCACGCGATCGGACCGGGCCACGGCAAGTCGGTCATGGTCGCCTACTTCGTCGGACAGGCCGCGCCGCTACGCCAGGGCCTGCTGGCCAGCGTCAAGTTGATCGCCGTCCACGTCGGCTCTGCGATCCTCCTGGTGCTGGCGGCGGTCGCCTTGCTCGACATCTCCTTCGGCCTGCGCCCCGCCGACTTTCCCTTGGTGCGCCAGGTCAGCTACGCCGGCGTCGCCGCCGTCGGGCTCTTTCTGCTGCTGCAGGCCGTCCGTGGCGAGACCCATGCCAAAGGCGGCGGCCTGCTGCCCTACGTGGTGGGCCTCTCGCCCTGCCCGCTGACCACCATCATGATGCTGGCGGCGGTCGGCACCGGGGCGGTCGCCCTTGGCCTGATCGTCTCGGTCGCCATGGCGCTGGGCATGGTCGTGACGGTCAGCGCCTTCGCGCTGCTGGCGATCCTGGCAAGGCGCTGGCTCTTGGCGGTCTTCAAGCGGCACCAGGCACGGATTCGACGGATCGCCCGCGGCTTCGAGATCTTCGGCGCCCTGGCGGTCACGGCGCTCGGTCTGCTGCTGCTGGCCGGGGAGCTCGCCTGACATGACGCGCGGCAATCCGGTGGTTTCGCCCCTGGCGGAGCCAGGCTTCCGGCAGCTCTACGCGGCCCAGGTCACGGCCCTGATCGGCACCGGGCTCTCGACGGTCGCCCTGGCGCTGCTCGCCTACGACCTCGCCGGCGGCCAGGCCGGCCGGGTGCTCGGGACCGCCCTCGCCCTGAAGATGGTGGCCTACGTCCTGGTCGCGCCGGTGGT
>JASJAL010000312.1 GCA_030067055.1 Kiloniellales bacterium
ACCAGTTCTGGCTTTACTGTTGCTTAGAGCCTGTGGGACATTATCTATTGGCACAGAGGGAGCGAGACGCCGGGCACCGAACGGGTGGCGAAGTGCGCCCGACGAGGCCCTGGCGCTTTAAGGAAACGGAACTGTGAATCTCAGCCGTAACGCCGTACTCTGGATCGCGATCGTCCTGCTTTTGTTCACTCTGTACCATCTCTTTCAGAGTGGGCCTGGCGTCGGACACACGCCTAAAGAAGTGCCCTATTCCGACTTCCGCGCCGCCGTCGTGGCGGGGCAGGTGAGCAAGGTCTCCATGCAAGGCGACAAGCTCACCGGCGAGTTCAAGGATCGCGGCAGCTTCAAGACAATCGCGCCGAACGATCCCGCCCTGGTCGAACTGCTCGACGAACACGGGGTCGAGCTGACGGTCAAATCTCCCGAGGAGATGAGCCCGCTGCTCAGCATCCTCATCACCTGGTTCCCGATGCTGCTGCTGATCGGCGTATGGATCTTCTTCATGCGCCAGATGCAGGCCGGGGGCGGTAAGGCCATGGGCTTCGGCAAGAGCCGGGCCCGCCTCCTGACCGAGAAGACTGGCCGGGTCACGTTCGATGACGTCGCCGGCATCGACGAGGCCAAGCTGGAGCTGGAGGAGATCGTCGAGTTCCTGCGCGATCCGCAGAAGTTCCAGCGCCTCGGTGGCAAGATCCCCAAGGGCGTGCTGCTGGTCGGCCCGCCGGGCACAGGCAAGACCCTGCTGGCCCGGGCCATCGCCGGCGAGGCCAACGTGCCCTTCTTCACGATCTCGGGTTCGGACTTCGTCGAGATGTTCGTCGGCGTCGGCGCCAGCCGCGTCCGCGACATGTTCGAGCAGGCCAAGAAGAACGCGCCCTGCATCATCTTCATCGACGAGATCGATGCCGTCGGCCGCCACCGTGGCGCCGGCCTGGGCGGCGGCAACGACGAGCGTGAGCAGACCCTGAACCAGCTACTGGTCGAAATGGACGGCTTCGAGTCCAATGAGGGTGTGATCCTGATCGCCGCGACCAACCGGCCGGACGTGCTGGATCCGGCGCTGCTGCGCCCCGGCCGCTTCGATCGTCAGGTCGTGGTGCCCAATCCGGATATCCTGGGTCGCGAGAAGATCCTGCGCGTACACATGCGCAAGGTCCCGCTGGCTCCCGATGTCGACCCGCGCACGGTCGCCCGCGGTACCCCCGGCTTCTCGGGCGCCGACTTGGCCAACCTGGTCAACGAGGCGGCGCTTCTGGCGGCCCGCGCGGGCAAGCGGGTGGTCACCCAGGCCGATTTCGAGAACGCCAAGGACAAGGTCCTGATGGGCACCGAGCGGCGCTCCATGGTCATGTCCGAGGAGGAGAAGGAGCTGACCGCCTACCACGAGGCCGGGCACGCCCTGGTCGGCCTCTATGTGCCGGGCAACGATCCGCTGCACAAGGTGACCATCATTCCGCGCGGCCGGGCCCTGGGCGTGACCATGAACCTGCCGGAGCGCGACCGCCTCACCTTCAAGAAGAGCGAGATCGAAGCCAAGCTGGCCATGATGTACGGCGGCCGGGTCGCCGAGGAGCTGATCTACGGCAACGAGAACGTCACCACCGGCGCCGGCAACGATATCCAGCAGGCGACCAACTGGGCCCGCCGTATGGTCACCGAGTGGGGCATGAGCGGCAAGCTGGGTCCGCTGCGCTACAACAACGACCAGGAAGAGGTCTTCCTCGGCCATTCCGTCGCGCGCTCCCACAACATCTCGGGCGACACGGCGAAGATCATCGACCAGGAGATCCGGCGGCTGATCGACGAAGCCGAGTCGCTGGCCCGCAAGGTCCTGACCGAGCACATGGACGAGCTGCATCTGCTGGCCAAGGGCCTGCTCGAGTACGAGAGCCTCTCGGGCAACGAGGTCGACACGATCATCAAGGGCCAGGAGCTCGACCGCAGCGAGGATACCGGGACCGAGCCGCCCAGCGGCCGCAAGAGTTCGGTGCCTTCCAGCGGCCGCGCCAGCTCCGGGAAGGACTCCCCGGGCGGCCTGGAGCCCGAGCCGCAGCCCGGCAGCTAAGGCCGACAAACAGGGTTCGAAGCCCGTGGCCCCGCTTCCCGGCGGGGCCACGGCTCGTTATAAACCTGCGGTCATGGTCTCGATCTATCTCCGTCCCCTGGGCCCGGCGGCCGCGGCGGCGCCCGCGGGCGGCCTGCCCTTGGCCGGCGGACCGCTATGGTTTTCAACGGCCGAGGTCGCCCGACGTACGGCCCCGGGCGCCGCAGCGCGTGAGAGCCTGCCGCTCAGCGAGGCCTTGGCGCGACTCGGAACCGAGGCCGGTGCCGCCGCCGACACGCTGCGCGACCGCCTGACCCAACCGCGTTCGCCCTTCGCCGGCCTTGCGCTGGACCGGGCCCGGATCATGGGCGTGATCAACGTCACCCCGGACAGCTTCTCGGACGGCGGCGACCGCTTCGATCCTGGCCGGGCCATCGCCGACGGGCAGGCGATGCTGGCCGCGGGCGCCGACATCCTCGACGTCGGCGGCGAGTCGACTCGTCCCGGCGCACCACCGGTTGCCCCCGAGGAAGAGCAGCGCCGGATCTTGCCGGTGGTCCGCGCGCTGGCAGCCGACGGTGCGGTGGTCTCCATCGACAGCCGCCATGCCACGACCCTGGCTGAGGCCCTCGCCGCCGGCGCGACCATTGTGAACGACATCAGCGCCTTGACCGGCGATCCTGAGAGCCTGCCTCTGGTCGCGGGGTCCGACTGCGGCATCGTCCTCATGCACATGCAAGGGGCGCCGCAGACCATGCAGCAGGCACCGCGTTACGACGACGTCGTCCTGGACGTCTACGACTTCCTGGAAGCCCGCCTCGAGGCCTGCGACCGTGCCGGCATCCCGCGCACCCGCATCGCCGTCGATCCGGGAATTGGCTTCGGCAAGTCCCTGGAGCACAATTTGGCGCTTCTCGAGTCCCTGGCCATCTTCCACGGTCTGGGCTGCCCGGTCCTGCTCGGGGTCAGCCGAAAGCGTTTCATCGGCCGGCTTTCCGGCGAGGCGTCGCCCAAGGCGCGACTGCCCGGCTCGCTGGCGGCCGCCCTGTCCGGCCTCGCCCGTGGCGCCCAGCTTCTGCGCGTCCACGATGTCGCCGAGACGGTGCAAGCGATCCGCGTGTGGCAGGCGATCGCTGTCGCGCCGGAAAAGGCGCCCGCCCCGGAATCGCCCGGGTCTTGACCCCTTGGGGCAACAGGAGGATGTAATTCCAGCGTCACAATCGGCCGGGCCGCCGGACGCGCGGTCGCGGCCCACCCTAATCGACTGGTCAGAGGCAAAATGGCGAAGACCCTCTTCGGAACCGACGGCATCCGCGGCACGGCAAATCAGGAGCCGGTGACCGCCGAGACCGCCCTGGCGGTGGCGATGGCGGCGGGCGCCCAGTTCACCCGCGGCGAGCACCGCCATCTCGTGGTCATCGGCAAGGACACCCGACTCTCCGGCTATCTGCTGGAGCCGGCCATGACAGCCGGCTTCATCGCCGCCGGCATGGACGTGGTGCTGCTCGGGCCTATGCCGACCCCGGCCGTGGGCTGGCTGACCCACTCCCTGCGCGCCGATCTGGGTGTCATGATCTCGGCCTCGCACAATCCCTTTCCGGACAATGGCATCAAGCTCTTCGGCCCGGACGGCTACAAGCTCTCCGACGAGGTCGAGGCGCAGATCGAGGCGCGGATCGCCGAGGGTACGGCCAGCTACCGGGCGCCCAGCGAGCACCTCGGCCGGGCCCGGCGGCTCGACGACGCCGCCGGCCGCTACATCGAGTTCGCCAAGAACACCTTCCCCAAGGATCTGCGGCTCGATGGACTCAAGGTCGTGGTCGACTGCGCCAACGGCGCCGCCTACAAGGTAGCTCCCACGGTGCTCTACGAACTGGGCGCCGAGGTCGTGCCGATGGCGGTCGATCCCGACGGCCTCAACATCAACCGGGACTGCGGTGCGACTGCGCCGACCTGGCTGCAGAGCGCCGTGGTCGCCCAGGGCGCCGACCTCGGCATCGCCCTCGACGGCGACGCCGACCGGACGATTCTGGTCGACGAGACCGGTGCGGTGATCGACGGCGATCAGGTCATGGGCCTGATCGCCCGTTCCTGGAGCCGGGCCGGAGCCCTGACCGGCGGCGGCGTGGTCGCGACCGTCATGTCCAACCTCGGCCTGGCCCGGTTCCTCGAAGCTGCCGGTATCGCGTTGCACCGGACCCCGGTCGGCGACCGCTACGTGGTCGAGGAGATGCGTGCGCGAGGCTGCAACCTGGGGGGCGAGCAGTCCGGCCACATCGTTCTCTCCGACCACACGACCACCGGCGACGGGCTGATCGCGGCTCTCCAGGTCCTGGCCGTACTGATCGAGGAACAGCGGCCGGCGAGCGAGGTCACCTCGGTCTTCACCCCGCTGCCGCAGCAGCTCAAGAACGTTCGCTTCGACGGCGGCGCGCCCCAGGACGACGCCCGGGTCAAGGCCGCGATCGCCGAAGGCGAAAAGGCGCTCGGTGCGGAGGGCCGATTGCTGATCCGTAAGTCCGGGACGGAGCCGGTGATCCGGATCATGGGCGAGTCCGAGGACGAGGCCTTGCTGTCGCAAGTCGTCGAGCGGATCGCGGACGCCATCGCCGAGGCGGCCGCGGCGCCGGGCGGCTGAGCCGGAGGTCGGGCGATGCAGGGACGGGTTCTGATCGTCGCCGGCTCGGACTCTGGAGGCGGTGCGGGCATCCAGGCCGACATCAAGACGGTGACCGCCCTCGGGGGCTATGCCGCCACCGCGGTGACCGCGCTGACCGCCCAGAACACCACCGGCGTCTTCGGCGTGGTCGGCGTCGAGCCCGCTTTCATCCAGCAACAGATGCGCGTGGTGATCGAGGACATCGGCGTGGATGCGGTCAAGACCGGCATGCTTCACGCGGCTCCGGTGATCGAGGCCGTCGCCGAGGTTCTGGCCGAGTTGGATCCAGCGCTGCCCGTGGTGGTCGATCCGGTCATGGTGGCGCAGAGCGGCGCCTCGCTGCTGGAGACCGACGCGGTCTCGGCGCTCAAGGACCGCCTGCTGCCCCGGGCCACGGTTCTGACCCCGAACCTGCCCGAAGCCGAAGCGCTACTGGGTGTGGCGATCCCGGAGACGCGGGATGGGATGCGCGCCGCGGCCCTGGACCTGGCCGGCCTTGGGCCCGGCGCCGTCTTGCTGAAGGGCGGTCATATGTCCGGCGACATCCTGCGCGACGTGCTGGCGCGCGGGGGTGAGGTCCTCGAGGTCTTTGAGGACCCCCGCATCGACACCGCGCACACCCACGGCACCGGCTGCACCCTGGCCTCCGCCATCGCCACCGGCCTGGCCCAGGGATTGGCGGTTGCCGAGGCAGTGCCTCGGGCGCGACGCTACCTCCGCATGGCGATCGAGCGCAACCCAGGCCTCGGCCGCGGCCAGGGACCGGTCAACCACGGCCACACCGTGGCGCACTTCGAGGGCTGAGGTCCTACCGTCTAGACCAG
>JASJAL010000313.1 GCA_030067055.1 Kiloniellales bacterium
GTAGGTCACCTCCGGTTCGCTCATCGACAGGTAGGATTCGCTGGCGGCGAGGGCCGCGTGGGCGCGGGCGTAGTTCGGGTCGATGTCGATTGCCTTGCCGAACATCTTGCGGGCGATGCTCAGGCCATGCCGGTCGATTCCCCGCAGATAGAAGGCGCGCCCCATCAGGTAGTACTGGTAAGCATCCACGCTGCTGGTCGATTGGCTGGTGATGCAGGCCAGCTCTTCCGGCAGCAGCTTCACCTTGAGGACCCCGACGATGCTTTTTGCGATCTCGTCCTGCAGCGCGAAGATGTCGTCGAGGCTGCGGTCGTAGCGCTCGGCCCAGAGGTGCTCGCCGGTCGCGCCGTCGAGCAACTGGGCGGTGATGCGGACCCGGCCGGCCGCGGTGCGCACGCGGCCCTGCAGGATGTGGTCGACCTGCAGTTCCTGCGCTGCGGTCTGCGCCTCGACCGCCGTGCCCTTGAAGCCGAAGGCGCTGTGCCGGGAAGCGACGAAAAGCCCCGAGACCTGCGAAAGGTCGGTGATGATGTCTTCGGTGAGGCCGTCGGCGAAATAGTCCTGCTTCGGATCCTCGCCGATGTTGGCGAAGGGAAGCACGGCGATCGAGGGCTTGGACTGCGGCTTGCTGCGAGCGGGATCGGCCGCAAGAGGCGTCTCGGCAGTGGCGACTGCCTCGACCTCTCCGACATCGCTGTCGCCGTTCCTAGCATTCTCCGTCCCATTGGCGCGCCGGTTCCGGATCGACCTGTAGAGTGCCAGGGTCTCCGGCTCCGGCTCGACGGCAAGCTCTTGCTGCAGGCGGCAACGCAGGGTCTCGTAAAGCTTCAGGGCCTGGGTTCTCTCGCCACGTTCCGCCTGTACCTGCATCAAGGTCCGGCAGGCCGCCTCGTTCAACGGATCGAGCGACAGGAGCCGCCGCGCGGCGCAGGCGGCGCGGTCGCGACGGCCGTCCTCGAGCGACATTGCCATGAGCTCCGCACAAGCCTCGGTCGCCAGGGCCCGCAAGCGCTCACGCTCGATCTGCAGCCAGTCCTCGAAGCTCGCGTCCTGCACCTGCAAACCTTCCAGCAGGTCGCCGGCGTAGAGCGCGGCGGCGCGGGCAATCGATTCCGCACTGCGGTCCTGGAGCAAGGTCTCGAACACCCCCGCATCGACCCATAGTCGGTCGCGGTTCAAGGTCACCGTCTGCCGATCGGTGACCAGGGGCTCGATGGCGTAGGGTTCGAGGCAGCGACGCAGGCGCAGCAAGGCCTGCTTCAGGCTGTCGCGGGCCTGGCGCTCGGCGCTGTCGGACCACAAGAGGGCCGCCAGCTTCTCGCGCGAATAGGTGACGCCCGGCGACAGCGCAAGAAAGCCGAGCAGCGCGCGATCTTTCCGGCCCGACAGCGGGACGGGCTCGCCGTCCTGCGACAGGACCTCAAGGCCGCCGAACACCGAGACCTTGAGGACCGGCAAACTCGGTTCCTCGCGCACGGCGCATCCCTTCATAAAGGCGGCGCCGACCTCTTCGATCGACCGATTTGCAAACTCTGTTCTGATCGACGCCATGGCTGCGTTTTTTCCCTAGGCCGAAGTTTTGAAGCGCTAGCGCATTTCGTGATGTGGCCGATGCCACACTTCAAATTTCGCAAGCCAGGTCGGCCGTCAGCCGCCGATTCGCTGGCGGCGACTCTGTCGAATTCACGCTGCTTTTCCGGTCGTCGTTCCGGGACAATCACGCGCCGCGTCCTAGCTTGCCAAGCTGCGGCCGCCTGTACCGCGAAGACGGACGGGAAAAGCGCCGCATTTCGGTCACGGAGGACGCAACCATGAAAGGTCCCAGCGAAAAGATCGCCACTTTCGAGGAGACCTATCCGCAGTATCCCTTTGCCGAACTGGTTCGGCTGGGGGTCGGTCTCGCCTCCTTCATCGTCCGCCACCGCAGAGAGCGAAGAGGAGAAACATCATGGCGAAGGGCAGAGACCGCTATGCCAATCCCCGCCGGCAGCCAAGGAGCGGAGGGTTCTGGTCCAGCGCGGAGTTCGCTTTCGGGGTTACCGGCGGTGCCATCTCGCTGACCGAGCGGCGCGACGCGCGCCATCGCAACGGGCGCGCCTAGCCTGCCGAGTGCAGCACGGTAGCGTTTCGGTGCTCAGCGGTTTGATCGCTGCAAGCCGCGAGATAGACTGCACTGTCGGTTTCTTCGTATCCGAGAAGTTTGGCAGTGCGCAACGAAATGAAACTTCTCCGAATAGCGGCGAACGGCCGCGGCCGTGACGTATCAGCGCAGGACCTCGGGGCCAATCCGGCCGCCAAGGTCCCGGTCTGTGATCGTATCGGCTGGCTTTTAGCGGTGCTCCGTCATTGCCGACGGCGGCAGCGCGCGCGTCCTGCCCCGGGATCCGGCGCATGAAAGGTGAAGCCATCACCGTGCGCGGCCAGGTCCAGGGTGTCGGTTTCCGCCCGACGGTCTGGCGCATCGCGACCGAACTGGGCCTCGCCGGTGATGTGCGCAACACCGGCGACGGGGTCGAGATCCGGCTCTGGGGAGCGCAGCTGGAGCGCTTTTCCGAACGCCTGAAGTTGGAAGTTCCCGCACTTGCCCGGATCGATCGGATCGAGCGGGCGCCTCTCGACGATCCGCCGCCCCAGGGCTTCGAGATCGCCGCCTCCGCCGCCGGCCCGATGGGCGCCTCGGTGACTCCGGACGTGACGGTCTGTGCTGATTGCCTGGCCGAGGTCCTCGATCCCTCGGCCCGGCGCTATCGCTATCCCTTCGCGAACTGCACCAACTGCGGGCCGCGCTTCTCCATCGTCGAGGCCGCGCCTTACGACCGCGACAAGACCACGATGCGCGACTTCGCGCTCTGCCCGGGCTGCCAGAGCGAATACGAGGATCCGGCGGACCGGCGCTTCCACGCCCAGCCGATCGCCTGTCCCGCCTGCGGCCCGCGGGCCTGGATCGAGCCGCTCGGCGGAGGCGCGGTGATTCACGAATCGGTTTCCGGACTCGACCACGTCGATGCGGCCGGCGACCTGCTCATGAGGGGGCAGATCGTCGCGATCAAGGGCATCGGCGGCTTCCACCTGGCTTGCGACGCGACCGGGGCCGAAGCCGTGGCCCGCCTGCGCGCGCGAAAGCGGCGGCGCGGCAAGGCCTTCGCGCTGATGGCGCGGGACGTGGAGGTGATCCGGCGCTATTGCGCGGTCTCCGAGGCAGAAGAAACACTGCTGCGGAGCCCAGCGGCACCGATCGTGCTGTTGAAGACCAAGGGGGACCCCTTGCCGGAGGCGGTGGCGCCGGGACTCGACCGTTTGGGTTTCATGCTGCCCTACACGCCGCTGCATCACCTGATGCTGCGCCGCGCGGCCCGGCCGGTGGTCATGACCAGCGGGAATATCTCCGGCCGGCCGCAGTGTGTCACCAACGATCAGGCCCGAGACCAGCTCGCCGAGGTCGCCGAAATTGCCCTGATGCACGACCGCAAGATCGCCAACCGGATCGATGACTCGGTCCTGCGCGTCGACCTCGGTCGGCCGCGCCTGCTGCGCCGCGCCCGGGGCTACGCGCCGACGCCCATCGCCTTGCCCGAAGACTTCGACCAGCGGACGCAGGTTCTGGCCTTTGGCGGCGAGCTCAAAAACACCTTCTGCCTGGTCAAGGATGGCCAGGCGATCCTGAGCCAGCACATGGGCGACTTGGAGGACGCGGCGACGGCTGCGGACGTCGTCCACAACCTGGCGCTCTACCGCCAGCTTTACGCCCACGTGCCCGAGGTCGTCGCGGTCGACCGCCATCCCGACTATCTCTCGACCAAGCGCGGGCAGGACGTGGCGGTCCGTGACGCCTTGCCCCTGGTCGAAGTGCAGCATCACCACGCCCATGTCGCCGCCTGCCTGGCCGAGAACGGCCGGCCGCTCGACGCCGCGCCGGTGCTCGGCATCGTCCTCGACGGCCTCGGCTTCGGCACCGACGGCACGGTCTGGGGCGGCGAGTTCCTGGCCTGCGACTACCGCAGCTTCCGGCGTCTCGGCTGTCTCAAGCCCGTCGCCTTGCCCGGCGGGGCCGCCGCGGTCCGCGAGCCCTGGCGCAACGCCTATGCCCACCTCATGGCGGGGATGGGTTGGGCCGAGTTTGCCAAGAACTTCAGCGGACTCGACGTCTTCGCCCGGCTCGAGGCCGCGCCGCGCAAGACCCTCGACGCCATGATCGCAAAGGGCATCAACTCGCCCTTGTCGTCGTCCTGCGGTCGTCTCTTTGATGCCGCGGCCGCGCTCTGCGGGCTCGCCTGGAAGGCCCAGGCCTACGAAGGCGAGGCTGCGATGCGTCTGGAGGCGGCGATGAATCACGATGCTCTCGGCGAGCCGGAGGCGCTGGCCTATCCCTTCGCAATCTCCCGGCACGGCGGCGAAGGTTTGCCCCACATCGAGCCGCTGGCGGTCTGGCACGCACTGCTTGGCGATCTGCACCTCGGGACGCCGGTGGGCGTGATCTCGGCGCGCTTCCACCGTGGCCTGGCCAAGGCGATCGTCGCCTTGGCACAGCGCCTTGCGTGCGAAAATGGCAACTATCGAACCGTCGCGCTGAGCGGCGGCTGCTTCCAGAATGCGACGTTCTTCGCCCTGGTCCACGAGGGTCTTGTGGCCCGGGGCTTCGAGGTGCTGAGTCATGAAAGGGTGCCGGCAAACGATGGCGGCCTGGCGCTTGGCCAGGCGGTCGTCGCGCTGGCGACCCAACAGGGACGATCAGGAGAAAGCCATGTGCCTAGGGATCCCGGGGCGGGTCGTCGAGATCAGTGACCCGGAGAAGAAGCTCGGCCTGGTCGAGGTCGGCGGCGTCCGGCGCCAGGTCAACCTCGCCTGCATCGTTACCAAAGACCATCCCGTCGAGGCCTGTGTTGGCGACTGGGTGCTCGTGCACGTCGGTTTCGCGATGAGCCGCATCGACGAGGCGCAGGCGGCCGAGACTCTCGAGCTCCTGACTCAGCTCGGCGAGGCGCAAGAGGAGCTCGCGGCCATGCGGGCTTCCGGAAAGGCGTGATCCCATGAAGTACGTCGACGAATTCCGCGATCCGGCCAAGGCGAGAGCGCTGTTCCGCGAAATCGAAGACCTAGTCGGCCGGATCGATCTCTGCCGGACACGGCCCCTGCGGATCATGGAGGTCTGCGGCGGCCACACCCATTCGATCTTCCGCTACGGCCTCGAGGCGATGCTGCCCGAGCAGATCGAGCTGATCCACGGCCCCGGCTGCCCGGTCTGCGTCCTGCCCATGGGCCGGGTCGACGACTGCGTTGCCCTCGCCGAGCAGCCGAAGGTCATCTTCACCACCTTCGGCGACGCCTTGCGGGTGCCCGGCTCGAAGAAGAGCCTGATGCAGGTCAAGGCCGAGGGCGCCGACGTGCGCATGGTCTATTCGCCCCTCGACGCGCTGCAGCTGGCCCGCGACAATCCGGATCGCGAGGTGATCTTTTTCGGATTGGGCTTCGAGACGACCATGCCGAGCACGGCCTTGACCCTGCTCCAGGCCGAGGCCGAGGGCAT
>JASJAL010000314.1 GCA_030067055.1 Kiloniellales bacterium
ACCAAGAAGCAGGTATCTTCGGGAGTCTTGGCGCTGGCCGTGGGGATCGAAGATGGCCGATTCGAGAGATTCCTGGTGTCTGGCTTCAGCTTCGAGTTGACGCAGTCCTTTGTAGAAGACCCGAATATCGCCCTCCGGGGTACAGACCGCAGCCAGCATCGGGATAGCGACGTCGCCGTCCTCCAGGCCCTGGCCGCCCGGTACCCGGTCTTGACCACCGAGCCGATCGTTGAGAAGAGTACGGGTCTGCCCATCCTTGCATAGAGCGACAGCGGGCCCTTGGTCGATCAGGAACTCTCAATATGAAACAAGCCTCTCTCGAAGCCAGCGGCCTCGACATCGAGCCGAAGGTGATCTGGGAGCTTTTCGCGCCCTTCATCACCGGCGAGGACGAGAACGCCTGGCAACAAGAGGTTGCCCGGCGTCGGCGCAAGCTCCTGCGCCGCGCCGTTTCCCGGCTGGTCGGGGGTGAGGGGCGCGACAAGAAAACAGTCATGGCCGAATACGACCCTGCATGGCGCGCAACCGACTACGGGATCTATGACCCGGCCCGACGCCCGGCCAAAGGGACGCCTTGGGCTTGGCGCGGGCGAGCCGTCTTCGCAAGCGACGTTGGCGGCACACGCTTCCGCCAGCTCTTGTTGTGCCGCGTGATCGAGCGCTGGAAACCGAAAAGCGTTCTAGAAGTCGGCTGCGGTAATGGAATCAACTTGATTCTCCTTTCCGGTCGATTTCCTGAGATCACCTTCACCGGCGTGGAACTCACATCCGGGGGACACGAAGCGGCGAAGAGGTTCCAGGAGCAGGCTCGGCTTCCGGAGAGCATCCAGGCTTTCGCACCGCTGCAAACCGAAGATCCCGAAGCCTTCAAACGCATCGACTTCGTGCAAGGAGACGCCTCGACCTTACCGTTCTCCACCGGCAGCTTCGATTTGGTATACAGCGTTCTGGCGGTCGAGCAGATGGAACAGATCCGCGCACAGGCGCTCGGCGAAATTGCGAGGGTTGCCGGCAAAGTGGTTGCGATGATCGAGCCCTTCCACGACGTCAACGACGGTTTTTGGTCACGACTCTATATCTATCGCCGCAACTATTTCCGGGGCTCGCTCGACGATCTTCAAGGCTATGGTCTGACGCCGGAGTTTGCTACCCACGACTTCCCGCAGGAGGCCTTTCTCAAAGCCTGCCTCGTCGTAGCGAAGAAGAATTGATATCTACCTTTCCACGGGATCGTTGTTCTGCTAAAGGCAGAAATCGCCCGTCGCCGGTAAGAATCTGCCGGCGCTGCTGCGGGTCAGCTTTGGTTTGACACGTCACGACGCGTCATGTGTTCTGGATTTTTCCCGGAAGGGGCCGCGTGCTACCAGGCTGAATGCAAAGGCAGTCAAGAGGCTGGCCTCGATGCGCCGGGCCTGCAACTTGAGAATTGACTCCAAGTGAGAGGCTAAGGCCCCCAGACGATGCTAAGCCGCGATTTCACATACACAGCCGGATCAGGGTGTTTGCCGAACCCCCAACGGCATGCGGTGACCGCTAAGCGCGAATTCACTTTTGTTTGGCCTTCTGATGATCGTTACCGACGGTAGGTCTTGGCCCCCGGGCTGGCTCGGGAAGCGCCGGCATCAGCTCTGGGATCGCTTTCGGGACTGGCTCGTGCGCGAAGTCCAGGTGGTTGATGGCGAAGACAGCTATAGATTTCGCTGCAGCAACCTTTGGGAGTACCTGCGCTGCGCCGGCATGCTTAGCAAGGAGCCTGAGACCTGCACTTGGATTGCCGAGAACGTCCGACCTGGCGAAGTCTTCTATGACGTCGGGGCCAACATCGGCATCTACTCGATTTTTGCGGCCAGACGGGTTGTTCCCGGCGGTGCGGTCGTTGCCTTTGAGCCTCACTGCAAAACATTTGCGACATTGCTGGACAACATCCTTGCCAATGGAATCCAGGATATCGTCACGGCATGTAACTTCGCCTTGCACGGAGAAGAAGGGTTTTTTCCCTTCAACTACCAGTCCATGACCGCCGGCACCTCGGACAGTCAGTTGATCAGCCGTCGTGGTTCGCGCGAGATCGAGATGGTTCCAAAGGCCACGGAGCTGAAGTACGCAACCAGCCTGGATTCTCTCGTTCTGACAGGACAACTTCCCGCGCCGCATCATGTGAAGATCGACGTTGATGGCAACGAAATGATGATCCTTCGCGGCATGGCCGGCCTGCTCGACCGGCAAGACCGGCCTCGATCAATTCAGGTCGAGATGAACCGAAGGGATAAGGAGGAAATCTGCCCCTTCCTCGAAAGCCATGGGTACAAAATGGTGCTGAAACACTATTCTAGATCGGGACAGAAAAAGATCGCCGAGGGGGGCGACCCCGAGGCCTACGCATACAACGCCATCTTTTATTCGTCGTCTGAGAACAGCGCCGCTTGACGGACCCTGACTCAAGCCGTGCGCCGGTCGCTGTCCCGAGCTTGTTCTCGAGCAGCGGATAGACCGCATTTCTCACGCTTAGCGCCTAGGTGCGCATTTGTCGCAGTCGCTCAACGACGACGACGCTGTCGACAAGATCGAAGCCGCCAGCCCAGCAGCGCGGACTTGTAACGTCGCCTTACGGCGCCTCGATGTTGATGGTCAAGGTCTTGCGCAGGAGTTTTGACCCGTGCGCAGACATAGGGCGGACAGAATGCCAGGAATTGAATGTCTTGACAAAGACCACGGCTTGGTTGGGCCGGAACTCGTAAGTATGCAGGATATCCATGTCGCCAAAATCAGCCAAGCAGTTCACATTGTTGAACATTAGTCTTTCACACCTCGGATGATTGACATCTGTGCCGCCACCGAAATTCGGATCCCATTCGCCTTCGCGGGTGATTGAAAGGATTAGGGTTACGATCTTAGTGGGCGCATCGGTGTGCGGGATCACGCAACCGCCGTCGGCGGGCAGGGCCGAGAACTCGAAGCGTGAGGTCAAACGTGGCACGGGTGACTTGTTGTTTATCCCCATAAGTAATTTGAAAGTCTTATAAAGCCTTTCGGCAGACGAAATACGGTGGAGACCGAGGTCGATGAAGTGTTGACGCAAGACGGACAACATACTGTAGATGAAGTCTTGGCTCTTGATCCACCTATAGAAATCCCACCACAGCGGGTTCGAGCGTACGAATGCCATGTAGCGCCCGGGATCCTCCTTTTCTGACAAAACCAATTTAATTCCCGGCTTGCCGACGTCGCGGTAGTCGAGCAATTGCTCCTGGGTTGGAAAGCCCTCTAGCATCTCCTGATAGACGTCTTCGGCGACAACCGGTGCCGCGATACCGATCGGGAACGGCTCGTAACGGAACTTCAAGTGATCGAAGTTAAAAAACTGCACCTTGCACCTCGCCAGCAAAGATCCTTTTGGTCGTAAACGGCGTTGACAGAAATTCTGCAGCTTCTTCAGTTAGCCATCAAAACCCAGTTCATACTCGAGGGATCGAATACCTCTCAGACGGACAAAGCCGAGGTCCGATCGAGGACCTATTTTACGGCTGATGCTCAGCAAGAGAGCTTTGATTGAGATCAAGACACGTCCCGGCTCTCCTTGACACCGAATTCGTGACCACACCTTAGCGGATACTTCGGGACGCAGCGTTGCCGGTCAAGTCTCGGCCTCGATGTTGATCGTGAGCGTCTTGCGCATGGCATCCGAACCCATGCCGGTCATGGGCCGGACGGAATGCCAGGAGTTGAAGGTCTTGACGAAGATCACCGCCTGATTGGGTGTGAAATCGAAGGAATCAAGTACTTCAACCTCGTCGAAATCCGCCTGACGATTGAGCTGATTGTAGACCCGAGTCTCGTCCTTCGGGCGATTGATGTCGGTGCCGCCGCCGAAGGCGAGGTCCCACTCGTCGCCGCGAATCATCGAAACCACCAGAGTGACGATCTTGCTCGGCGCGTCAGTGTGCGGAATGACCGAGCCGCCGTCGGCGGGCAGCATAGAGAACTCGAAGCGGGCGTTCAGCCGCGGCACGCTCTGCGGCAGCTTGAGGCTCGACAGACGCTTGATCGCCCGCGTGACCTGTTTTCCGAGATCCGGCTGCTCGCTGTAGCCGATGTCGACGTTCCGCTGGCGCAGCGCGACCAGTACGTTCTGGATGAAGTCGGGGCTCTTCACCCAGGCGTGAAAGTCCCGCCAGACCGACGAGCCGCGGACGAACTCCCGGTATTGCTGACCGTTGTAGCGCTCGGACAGGGAGTACTTCTTTCCGATCTTGGGTATGTACTTGAACAGCTCGATGGGCGGATAGGCGGCGACGAGCTTCTGGTACAGGGACTCCTCCAGGATCGGTTTGGCGAGTCCTATCGGAAATGGCTCGTAGCGAAGCTTCAGGTGGTCGTAGGAGAAGTACATGCCGGATCGCTCTTTCGGAAGACGACTTGCGTCCAGTGATCGCGCCGGTGGTGTCCCAGATCCCGGACATCCAAGACTTCGAAGCCGCTGCGCTGAGCCATCTCCTGGATGAATTCCTCTCGATTCCGCCAGATCATGGACTCGAACTCGCCGGGCGTGAAGCCCTCCTCGAAGCCCTGGAGCAGGTCGGCGACGAAAAGGCCACCGCCGCGCAGGATCCGGTCGATCTCGCCGAGCAGCTTCCCAAGGTCCATGACATGGTCCAGGGCGTTGCAATAGACCGCGTCGACCGCGCCGTCGGGGAACACCAGATGATGGAAGTCGCCCTTGAGGACGCAGTCATTGTCCTTCCCCGGATTGAGATCGATGCCGACCGCGAAGTAACCAAGGTCGTGCAACGCCCGGACCTCAGTGCCGAGCCGGGCGGCGAGGCAAAGCACGTTGCGCGCCTCGCGCAGAGGCTTGCAGTCCGCAAAGCGGCGCCGGAACTCGGCGAGGTCCACCTCGTAGGTCTCGTTCAGTCTGTGCTCGACCTGGCTGAGCTTGCTCGCCTGGTGGTCCAGGTACTCCGCGTAGGAGGCATAGCTGCGTTGCGCCAGGTCCGACTGGTGCTGCCAGGTCTCGGAATGGAAAGCGGCTTCACGGGCGGCCAGCCTTGCCGCTTGCTTGCGCTCCCGCCCGCCTTCGCCGAACCCGAAGCGGACAATGTTCCTCAGGCGCCTGAGGATCTTTGCAACCCGGGGCGAGAGATCGGGCGCCTTGCCGGACCTTAACGCGGGCTGGGCCTGCGGCCCATCCTCCGGCTTTGTCGGCGGACCTGAGAGCGATGGCTTCTGGTCATGCTCAATCCGTCTTGCAGCTTTCAATTGCACCTCCGGCTTTGCCAAGCCTGTCGAAAACCTGGAAGTTGGGCCACCTGCGCTCCCTGGCCGAGCTTGCAGCCACCACCCACGACGTCATTGCTTGAGGGCCCTGATGTCCAGCCGGTGCCCGGTTCGGTCCTGCGGTGGGATCAGGGACCGGCATGAGCAAGTCTACCGCGTCCTTCGACGTCTTCATGATCTGTCGGCAGGCTTCTCTTAGCACCGCTCGGGGCCTTAACCAAGCCCA
>JASJAL010000315.1 GCA_030067055.1 Kiloniellales bacterium
GGGTGCCGACCTCGACCGGGTCCGCTCCGCGGCGCGCCTCGCCAAGGCCGACCTGACCACCGGTATGGTCGGCGAGTTCCCAGAACTCCAGGGGATCATGGGGCGTTACTACGCCCGGCACGACGGCGAGCACGACGAGGTCGCCGAGGCCATTGCCGAGCACTACGCGCCCCAGGGCCCCAACGATGCCTGTCCTTCGGCCCCGGTTTCGGTCTGCGTCGCCCTGGCCGACAAGATCGACTCCCTGGTCGGCTTCTTCGCGATCGACGAGAGGCCGACCGGCTCCAAGGATCCCTACGCCCTGCGCCGCGCGGCCCTGGGTGTGATCCGCCTGATTGTCGAGAACGGCCTGCGCTTGCCGATGTTCGAAATCCTCGAATCTTCGGCGAAGCTCTACAGGAGCTTGGGCAGCGAGGCCATGACCGGTCCCCTGATCGAATTCTTCGCCGAGCGCCTCAAGGTGGCACTCCGCGACCGCGGTGTGCGCCACGACCTGATCTCGGCCGTTTTCGCGCTCGGCGGCGAGGACGACCTCGTGCGCCTGCTGGCCCGGGTCAAGGCGCTGGAAGGCTTTCTCGGCAGCGACGACGGCGCCAACCTGCTGGTCGCCTACCGCCGGGCCGCGAACATCGTGCGGATCGAGCAGAAGAAGGACAAGACGACCTATAACGGCGGTGCCGAGGCCTCCATCCTGGCGCAGGACGAAGAGAAGAGCCTCTTTGCGGCCCTGAACCAGGCCTCGGAGACGGCTGGCGCGGCGCTGTCCGAGGAAGACTTCACGGGCGCCATGGCCGCCCTGGCCGGGCTCCGGCGGCCGGTCGACGCCTTCTTCGATCACGTGACGGTCAACAGCGATGACGCCGCGCTGCGCGAAAACCGGCTGCGGTTGCTGTCGGCCATCGGCGGCACCCTGGGGCGGGTCGCCGACTTCTCCAAGATCGAGGGCTAGGAAATTCGGCTATGGACGGGACAAAGGGCCTCGAAGAGGGCGATAGCGGGCAGGGGAGTGCGATGACCAAGTGGGTCTACGGTTTCGGCGGCGGCCAGGCAGAGGGCCGCGCCGAGATGAAGGCACTGCTGGGCGGCAAGGGTGCCAACCTGGCCGAGATGTCGGCCCTGGGCCTGCCGGTGCCGCCCGGCTTCACCATCACCACCGAGGTCTGCACCTTCTTCAACGAGAATGGCGGCTCCTATCCCGATGGCCTGGACGCCGAGGTCGTCACGGCGCTTGCCGCGGTCGAGGCGGAAACCGGCGCCAGCTTCGGAGACCCGGGCAATCCGCTGCTGGTCTCGGTGCGCTCGGGCGCCCGGGCCTCGATGCCGGGCATGATGGACACGGTCCTGAACCTGGGCCTGAACGACAAGACGGTCGAGGGCCTGGCCAAGCATTCCGGCGACGCTCGCTTCGCCTACGACAGCTACCGCCGCTTCATCCAGATGTTCGGCGACGTGGTGATGGGCGTCGATCACCACGTCTTCGAGGAGATCCTCGAGCTGCACAAGGAGGACCGCAGCGTCACGCTCGATACGGAACTATCGGCCGAGGACTGGCAGGCGGTCATCAAGGACTACAAGGCCAAGATCACCGAGGAGATCGGGGAATCCTTCCCTCAGGAGCCGATGAAGCAGGTCTGGGCCGCGATCTCGGCGGTCTTCCGCTCCTGGTCGAACGTCCGCGCCGCGACCTACCGCCGGCTGCACAACATTCCGGACGACTGGGGCACGGCGGTCAACGTCCAGGCCATGGTCTTCGGGAACATGGGCGAGGACTGCGCCACCGGAGTCGCCTTCACCCGCGATCCCTCGACCGGCGCGAACCTCTTCTACGGCGAATACCTGGTCAACGCCCAGGGCGAGGACGTGGTCGCCGGCATCCGAACGCCGCAGCACCTGACCCTGGCCGGCAAGCAGGCCAACCACTCCGACCTGCCGGCCATGGAAGAGGTGATGCCGGAGGTCTTCGGCCAGCTCGACGGGGTCCGCCAGAAGCTGGAGCGGCACTACCGCGAGATGCAGGACATCGAGTTCACCGTGCAGCGCGGCACGCTCTACATGCTGCAGACCCGCAACGGGAAGCGCACCGCCAGCGCGGCGCTGAAGATCGCCTGCGACATGGTCGACGAGGGTCTGATCACCGAGGCCGAGGCGGTCGCGCGGATCGATCCCGCCTCGCTCGACCAGTTGCTGCATCCGACCCTGGACCCGACGGCCCAGCGCCGGACCATCGCCCGCGGCCTGCCGGCCTCGCCGGGTGCGGCCTCGGGACGGATCGTGTTCAGCGCCGACGCCGCGGAACGGCAGGCCGGCTCCGGCGAGACGGTCATCCTCTGCCGGGTCGAGACCTCGCCCGAGGACATCCACGGGATGCACGCGGCCAAGGGCATCCTGACGACGCGCGGCGGCATGACCAGCCACGCTGCTGTGGTCGCGCGCGGCATGGGCCGGCCCTGCGTCGCGGGCGCCGGCGAGCTTCGGATCGACTACAAGACCGGCACCATGCGGGTGAGGGACGTGGTGTTGAATGAGGGCGACCTGGTGACCCTGGACGGCGCCACCGGCGAGGTCATGGCCGGTGAGGTCCCGACCATCGAGCCCGAGCTCTCCGGCGACTTCGCCAAGATTATGGCCTGGGCCGACGGGGTCCGGCGGCTCGGTGTACGGGCCAATGCCGACACCCCGGAGGACTGCCGAATCGCCCTGCAGTTCGGTGCCGAGGGCGTCGGGCTCTGCCGGACCGAGCACATGTTCTTCGACTCCGACCGCATCCTCGCTGTGCGCGAGATGATCCTGGCCGAGAGCCCGCAGGGCCGGCGCAAGGCGCTCGACCGGATTCTGCCGATGCAGCGCCAGGACTTCGCCGAGATCTTCAAGATCATGCAGGGTCAGCCGGTCACCATCCGCTTGCTGGATCCGCCGCTGCACGAGTTCCTGCCCCATGCCGAGGCCGAGATGGCCGAGGTCGCGGCGGCGGCTGGGGCCTCGGTCGACCACATGCGCCAGCGGGTGATCAAGCTCTCCGAGGTCAATCCCATGCTCGGCCACCGGGGTTGCCGCCTTGGCATCACCTATCCCGAGATCTACGAGATGCAGGCCCGCGCCATCTTCGAGGCCGCGGCCCAGGCCATGAAGGAGGGTGCGGCCGCGGTCGAGCCGGAGATCATGGTGCCGCTGATCGCCATCGAGAAGGAGCTCGACCTGCTCAAGGCCCTGATCGACCGGACCGCCGAAGAGGTCATGGAGGCCGAGGGCGTCACCGTCCCCTACATCGTCGGGACCATGATCGAACTGCCGCGCGCCGCCCTCACCGCCGACCGGATCGCCCGGGCGGCGGAGTTCTTCAGCTTCGGCACCAACGACCTGACCCAGACCGCCTACGGCCTGTCGCGCGACGACGCCGGCAACTTCCTGCCGGCCTACGAGGAACGCGGCATCGTCGAGACCGATCCCTTCATCTCGATCGACCGCGACGGGGTCGGCGAGTTGGTGAAGATCGGCGTCGAGCGCGGCCGGAAAACCCGGCCCGAGATCAAGCTCGGCATCTGCGGCGAGCACGGCGGCGACCCGGCGTCGGTGACCTTCTGCCACGAGGTCGGCCTGGACTACGTCTCCTGCTCGCCCTATCGGGTGCCCATCGCCCGCCTCGCCGCCGCCCAGGCCGCGCTGGCGGAGGAAAAATAGGCACCGGCAACGGGCGCTTTGAGTTCACCCCTCCGGGCAACCAGGGATCGCCGGGTCGAGGCCGGTGATGACATTTTGTGATGCGCTTGGGGAGGATGTGTCGGCCTGGCCGCCCCCGCGCCTATTCGTGGTAATCGATCTCGCAGGCGGTCAGGCCGTGGTCGCTGGCCTGGGTGATGCGCTGGCGCAGGTCCTGGGCGTCTTCCTCGATCGATACGAGATGCGGCGAGAGCTCGATCCCGTTCTTCAGCTTCTTGGCGTTGGCCAGGAGGGCAGAGAGGAAGGTCCGATAGTCTGACGGCGAGAGCGTCTCCTGAAGTTGCAGAAGGTAGCAGTCGCACTTTTCGGCGCCGGTATCGAGGGCGCAGAGAGCCCGGAAATCTTCCTCGTCCTGCGTGCCGGCCGCTGCGGCGCCCGGCAGCAGGCTCGCGGCAACGGCACTCGCAAGGACCCATCTCAAACCAAAGACCATCCTGTCTTCGTCTCCTGTATCACGAAGCCTCCGCTGGCACCGGTCAGTGCGTTCAGGTCTTGCGGCATGACGACGGCGTCCAGCCCCTGCGGGCCCTGGTCTCGGATATCCGGAGTGCTTTCCTTTTGCGGCGTTTTTTGGGCAAAGCGGTTACCGCTACTTGATGATCCCGCAGGCCTTCGTCGCAGGAGCGACGGCGTGGGCGATGCGAGAACTCATCGCCGCCACGGCTTCTTCGCCGTCCGCCTGCGCGCGCATGACTTCGAGGGTGGTTGCCGGATTCCGGGCGCTGGCCACGGAGACGACCAGAAAGGCCTCATAATCCTTGGGCGAGAGGTTGACCTTCAATTCGCGAAGCAGGCAGGTGCATTGCTCGGCCGGTGCGTTCTCCGTGCAAATTGCCTGGTAGCTGGATTCGTCCTTGGCCTGGACGGCAGCGCTTCCCAGGAGAGAGAAGGCGAGCGCGGCACTCGCTGTGGCGCAGGGGAAACTCTTGGTCATGGAGCAAACCCTTGTCGTTTTTGGTGGGACCTTGTGATGGCACTGCCAGGAACGGCGGCGCACCGCCCGAGCCGCTGCGCGCCGGATCCGGCCGTGCTCGGGTGATGGCACTCTAGCGGCAGTGCGCGATATCGACCGGAGGATAATCGCGGTCTTATCTGTGACCGTTACGTGCGATCCCAGCCGGCCTGAGCCTCTCCGCTAAAGCAAGGAGATCGCGTAGACTCCGAAGCCGGTCGCGGTGAGGGCGCCGAAGACCAGGCGGACGACTTTCAGAACCCGGCCGCGTGCCAGTGCTTCGGCCGCGACCTGATTCGGGTTGCGCCGGGCCCGCTCCGCCAGCTGCTCGCGGTAGACCTTGTTCATGCGGGTCATGTCGCCGGCGACCGCGTCCTCGTTCAGGTCCACCTTCACCGCGACCAGGAGTCCGAGGACACCCAGCAGGCCCACGCCCAGCCAGCCCAGGATGGAAAAGGCGAGCAGGGTCGGGATCATGGTCAGGGCGGTGATCAGGGCCGCGTTGAAGGCCGGGCCCTGGGCGACCAGCCATTTCCACATCGGCGGCTCCCCGGTCCTCGGGAAGCTACAGTCTAGCACGCTGCCGGGCCGCAAGGGCCATCAAGGTTGGGGTCAGGCCGGCTTCTCGAAAAGTCCCATGACCAGGCCCAGGCGGCCTTCTTCCAGCCCGCGGCCGACGTTGGCGATCATCTGCGGGAATTCCGGGCCCATCAGGAGGTGCGGTCCCAGGGCCGGCTGGGCCTCGGCGCCGGTTATCCGCGCCTGGCGCTCGCGGTTCCAGGCGAGGGCTGCCGCGGTCAGGTCTCGGAATACCAATTCGCGAAAGCCGGCGGCCAGTGCCAGCCGGCGCAACTCCGGGGCGTCGATCAGGAAACTGCCGTGCGGACTCGCGGCCCAGGGCACCGGGAAGTGGGGATCGCCCGCCGGCCC
>JASJAL010000316.1 GCA_030067055.1 Kiloniellales bacterium
CGGTCGATCGACATGAGCCAACGGCCATCGGACGACGCGCCCCTCCCGCCCCTCGATCTCGACGGTCTTCCCCTCTGGCTCGTGGAGCAGGGCATGCGGGGCCTGCCGGTGGGCGAGCAGATCGCCGGGTTTTGCCGGAAAGTCTACGACAGCGGCTTTCCGATGAAGCGGACGCAGATGGGCATGTACACGCTTCATCCCCGCTATGGCTCGCACACCTTCGTCTGGCGGCCCGGGGCCGAAGGGATACAGCATGTTCCGCGCGAGCGCGCGATCCAAAGCCGTGACATCTATCTGAAGAGCCCCGTCCACCATATGCGCAGCAGGGGCCTACTGGCCCTGCGCCGGCGGCTCGATGTGGGCGACCCCGAGGAATTCGTACTGTTTCCCGAATTGCGCGCGGAAGGGCTGGTCGACTACGCGGCGCACATCGTCCCTTACGATTCCACGCAGCGGGAGCTGATCGCGAAGGGACTGGGCGCGTCCGGCGCGCTCGACGGGATCTTCTTCTCCTGCGCCACCGACCGGCCCGAAGGCTTCGACAACGGCCAGCTCGACCAGGTCGTCCAAGCGCTTCCCTATCTCGCGATCTCTGCGAAATCGCGCCTGACCTACGATGTCGCGAGCACGGTGCTCGAGACCTATCTCGGCAGGGACGCGGGTCACCGGGTGCTGACGGGCGCGATCGAGCGCGGCTCGGCCGAGGCCATCCGGGCCGTCATCTGGTTCTCCGATCTGCGCGGCTTCACCAGGCTGACCGACAGCCTGCCGCGCGACGTCCTCGTCGCGGCGCTCGACGACTATCTCGAGGCGATGGCGGCACCGGTTCACGCCAACAACGGCCAGATCCTCAAGTTCATGGGGGACGGCCTGCTGGCCACCTTCGACCTGACGGGCCGCGACGATGCCGCCGTGTGCCGGGACGCCCTCGCGGCAGCGGCGGAGCTGCATGCCGCCTTCCCGGCCTTCAACGAGGCCCGCAAAGCCGCCGGAAAGCCGATCATGGACTTCGGCTTGGCACTGCACCTGGGCGAGGTGTTCTACGGCAACATCGGTGCCAGCGACCGGCTCGACTTCACCGTGATCGGCCCGGCGGTCAACGAGGCGAGCCGCATTCAAGCGCTCTGCCGGGCCCTCGACCGCAACATCCTCATTTCCAGCACCTTCCAGCAGGCCGCCGGTAGCGAGCCCGGGCTCGAATCCCTGGGCCTCCACGCGCTGCGCGGCGTCCGAGAGCCGCAGGAGCTCTTCGGGCTCGCGGGCTGAAACCGGATCCGCCGTCGTGCGGCCTGCGAAGATGTTCTAGGGCGTTATCCGATCAGATGGAATCGCTTCGCGATCCATCTGGCCGGATGTAACGCTCTGACTTCAAGATATTAGCGCACTACTCCCGGCCAAACGCGATCGCGTCTGATCGGGAAGTGCGCTAGAGCGCAATCGACGCCTCAGTTCTCGCCGTCCTGGTCCGGCATGTCGTCTGACCGCTTGCCGCTGCGCATCGGAAGAACCTTGCCCGTGGCCGGCGCCGCCGGCTCCTCCGCCGGCGCCTGGGCAACGGCCGGGGCGCCCTGCTGGTAGACATGGACGTCGCGTTGCGGGAAGGGGATGTTGATGCCGGCCTCGCGGAAGGCGGCATCGATCTCGAAGCGCATATCGCTGGAGACTGCCAGGTAGTTGTTCATATCGCGGATGAAGAAACGCAGCTCGAACAGCAGCGCGCTGTCGCCAAAGTCCATGAACACCACGTAGGGCTGCGGCCAGGGCTTGATGCCGGGATGCCCCCTGGCGCAGTCGAGCAGGACTCTGCGGACCAGTTCTGTGTCCGAGCCGTAGGCGACGCCGATCTTCAACTCGACCCGGCCGGAGGTGTCCTTGTACATCCAGTTGGTGACCCGGCCGGCGATCAGCTCGGAGTTCGGGATGATCACCGAGGCGTTCGAGAAGGTCAGAATCTCGGTGCTGCGCACGCTGATGCGCTTGACCGTGCCCTGGTCCTGTCCGACCACGATCCAGTCGCCCACCTTGATCGGCCGCTCGACCAGCAGGATCAGGCCCGAGACGAAGTTGTTGACGATGCTCTGCATGCCGAAGCCGATGCCGACAGAGAGAGCACCGGCGATGATCGCGAGCCCGGAGAGGTCGATGCCCGCGGTGTCGATGCCGATCAATGCGGCCAGCACGAAGCCGGCATAGCCGATTCCGGTGTTGATGGCGTTGCGGACGCCCACGTCCATACGGGTCTGCATCAAGACCCGCTGGTTGATGAAGCGCTGCAGGAAGCGGACCACCATGATCAGGACGACGAAGACCGCGACGCCCATCACCACATGGGCCGGCGAGAAGTTACGACCGCCGATTTGGACCCCGGACAGCGCCCAACCGATGCGTTCGACGATGTTGTCCCAGCGTCCGCCCCAGAGCGGCACCAGGAAGATCACGACGGCCGAGAACAAGGCGATATCGATCAGGAGCAATGTCCAGACGAAGATCGGGCTGGAGGTCTCGTCCGGCGCCGGCGGCTTGTCGTCCGCCGAGGTCAAGACCGCGGCCAGGTCGCGAGCCAGCCCGTGGAACACGACGCCGAGGAGGAGGATGCCGACGCTGGCAACCATCCGATTGGATATGTAGTTCGCCAAGACGCCGTAGCCGATGAGCCCCATGATCAAGACCGCAAAGGCAAGGGCGGAGACCAGCACGCGAAATGCTAACCACCAGTTGCTCCGGCCATCGGACTCCTCCTCATCCGCCTCAGGCCTCTCGCCGGCCCTGACCGCCACCGCACGCGCATCCTCCTCCGGGGTCAACCACAGCCGCTTGTCGAGGGTCGTTGCCAGGAACACCAGGGCTATCGCGCTGTCCGCGATGAAGGAATAGGCGTATTTCAGGAACACGGAGGGCTCGACGGCGTCGAAGGCAAATATAATGAGCTGATCGATGCCGAAGATCACCGCAAGGGTGACAGCCCGGCGATACCAGAGCCGCGCCGACAGATCGCCCAGATTGAGCAGACGCCAGTGCGGTATGGAGGGAGACAGCAAGGCCTTGGGCAGGCCGCGCAAGAGACTGACGGCCACCACGGCGAAGAGAACGCCAAGGGCAAGACTCTGGAACGGCCCGAACAGCAGGCCGCGGCTCAGCAGCGCGCCGTAGGCGACCGACACCACCAGGATCGGGATGGCCACATTTGCGGTGGTCTCGGCGAGACCGGCCACGACGCGCGTGGGGTAGGTCGGCTCTTCGATCTCGGGGTCGCGTGCATAGCGCCGGAGCAGCCAGCGCCGCAGGTACCAGCCGAAGACGCCCGCCACAATGACGGCGAGCAAGATCCCGGCGAGATAGCCGCTGCCGACCGAGGCGACTTCGGAGGAATTGAACCACTGCCCGGGCAAGGCCAGGATCCGGCCACCCCAGATGGCGAGATCGGCGACGGCGGTCGTCCAGGTATTGATCGACAGCACCGAAGGAGTGCGCACCATCAACTCGGTCGTCAGGGCCTTGCGTTCCCGCTCGGCGATTACGTTGTCCAGCAAACCTGTCGCTTGGATCAGGACGTCGATCGCCTTGAGCTGCCCCGCGGGCGTGGCCAGCAGGTCGGTGAGATAGCGCCGTTGCGCCGCCACGGATTCCGCTTCCGGCGGCGCGCCCTCTGCCGGCGGCGGACCCAAGGCGTCGACCAGGGCGGTGATCCTGGAGACTTCCGCCTGCAAGGGCCGCCGGACCTCGTTGAGCTGCGCTCGCACCCCGTCCACCGTCGAATCGAGCTCGCGTAGAATGGCCGGGGAGAGGGCCGGATCTTGGAGTTGGGCATCGACCCGGGTCAGGACCCGGCCCCAGCGTTCGATCCGTTCCTCCAGTTCCTCTTGGCCCGGCCGGGCCAGAGGCAAATCCTCGGCAGGCTCCGGTGCGGCCTCCGGAGGTGCCGGCGCAGCCTCGCTGGCCGCGGGGACGTCTTCGGTGGGCGCAGCCTGGCCCGCGGTGGCCTGGGCGAAGACCGGACCGGCCGCCGTCAGCAACACCGCAAGCAGCGCGGGGATCAGAACTGCGCGGGACATGTCGTCAGTCGGCCCATCGATCCTGAACCCTGCTTCTTTCGGGTGAACCAGGCCCGCGAGGCGAGCCCGGAATCCTGTCCGGCAGCGCGCCGTCCGGCCTCACCACCTATTGCTGCTGCTCCTGCTCGACCAGCAGCAGCCCGGCGCTTTCCTTCACGGCCCATCCCTGCGCCTCGAGCCCGGCGCGGGCCTGCTGCGAGACCCGGCCCTCGAACCAAAGCTCCGCGGTCTTGAGCTCCGGGTCGGCCGCCATACCGGCCTTCATTTCCTGGGCGATCCCGGCCGCCTCGGAGGTCCAGAGCAGATAGTCGATGGGGAAGACCCCGACCAGGCGGCCTTCGCTGGTCTTCTGGATCACCTGCTCGCCGAACTGGACGAGGTGGGTCGCCGCGACCTTGTTGTGGAACTTCGACATCATCTGCGCCCGCTGCTGCAAATAGCGGGCCACGGGCTTGTCGGGCGCGGTGCCGCCTTCGGCCACGAGCAGTTCCCGGCCTTCCGCCTCGGGCATGGCCTTGAGCGCTTCGACAAACAGCAGCTTCTCGAGGGGCGAATAGTTGTAGTTGCGCAGGAAGGCGGTGACGACCGCCTCGTCGATGCCCATCTCGAGAAGGTCCTTTTCATGCATCTCGGTGAGCTGCGCGGGCGGGTTGTCGACCAGGACCTTGTTCATGTCGTCGGTCAGGCTCAGCGCCAGCACCGGATACTCAAGCACGGTGTCCTGGGTCGCCACGCCGACGCCGATGCTGCCGGTCATGCCGCCCGCGAAGGCCGCGCGGGCTACCGACACCAGGGCCTCCTGCAGGGGTTCCCAGTCGGTGTAGGGATCCACCCCGAGCTCGACCGCGTAGGCCCGCTTGGTCCCCGCCCATCCGGCCGCGGCGGAGAGCGCGCCCTCCTGGTTGGGATCGTCGGATGTGATCGAATTGGCGATGTTGCCGAACCAGCGCCCGACGCCCTTGACCGCGCCGCTGGTCGTTTCGATCGGCGATGTGACCACATTGTAGGCGCCTTCAATCGGCGACAGGACGCCGTTCTTCAGTCCTTCGCCGAATTGTCCGGCCCGGCTCATCTCATCCAGCGTCTTGAGCGCCTTGATCTCCTGCAGGCGGACCCGCAGCCGGAAGTCTCCGTAAGCTTCGATCTCGCCCCAGTCGGTGGTCAAGGCATAAGTGTTGATGTAGCCGTCGTTCTCGGCAGTTGGCCCCATCGTAAAGCCCTCGCCGGACGTCATCTTTTGCGGCACGAAGTCCGTGGCCTTGAAACTCTGCGGAATGGACTCGAAGCTCTCGGCGCCCGCCGCCGCCGGCGCCAGGACCAGCCCGAGCACGGCCAAAACCGTGAGAATCCTATCGTTGCGACCCGACATCTTTCCTCCCCAAGAATATCCCGATCCGCCCCTCCCAGGGCCGATCGAAGGTCTACCTCCAACTGGCCCGGATATTAGCACGCCCGGCCCGCGGCAGGCCATGGCCGAGCGCTCGATCCAGGCGGCGCGCCGTGGCTGGCCGCTGGGCGCGGTTCGGGGTACCGTCCGCGCCTG
>JASJAL010000038.1 GCA_030067055.1 Kiloniellales bacterium
TATTGGCAGGCAGAGACCTCGGGAGAGCCGTTTCGCCACGCAACGAGCAAGGGAGCATCGGGGTAGCCATGTCGAGCCAAGACGCACAGATCCCAACCACGATCCTGTTTCCGCGCGCCGCCGTCGCACTCGCGAGAATGAGCGCCGTGACCCTTATGGTCACCTTCGGCCTGACGATCCTGTTCCTGGCCGCGGCGATCCTGGTCTCGCCGGGCAGCATGCGCTCGGCCCTGGCCGTCGCCCCGTTGGCCGCCCAGGAACTTCCGCAGGAAAGCCTCGCTGCCGGTCCGCAGCGCCTCAGCGGATATGACTTCTAGCCGAAAACGCGCCGCGCGCCACGGCCTGGTCGCCCTCGGCGCCCTCACCGTCCTTCTGCTCGGCCTCGGGCTCTGGCAGCTGGGCGGGACCGGATGGATCCACGCCAAGACGGGCGCCGCCCAGGCCTTGCTCGAGAGCGCCTGGGCGGCACGTCTGAACCAGGGCACGACCCTTCAGCCTTGGTCCGGCGCCAACACCCATCCGGTGGCACGACTCGAAGTACCCGCCCTCGATGTCGACCTCATCGTGCTGTCCGGCACCTCGAAGCGGACTCTCGCTTTCGGTCCCGGGCATATCGAAGGCACCGTGCCGCCAGGCGAGGCCGGACATTCGATCCTGACCGGCGATCGCGATACCCACTTCGACTTCCTGCTGAAGCTGGAGCCCGGCACACTTCTGTGGATCCAGCGCGCCGACGGTGGCTGGCGACGCTACCGGGTCGCCGGCGCCGAAGTTCTCGACTCCCGGAAGGCACGGCTGGCGTCAGGTTCCGGCTGGCCGGTCCTTTCGCTGGTCACGGATTGGCCTTTCGGGCCCGCCGACGACGGCACGCCCTGGCGCTACGTCGTGACCGCCGAAGCGGTGACCGAAATCGCCCTACGCGATTAGGGGCTTTCGTCTTTCGGTTCTTCTCCTCGGTCCGGCACTTCTTGTGCTACAGTCCGCAAAAGTCAGAAAGAAGAAGAGGGCGGAGACGCCCACAGCGGAGGTAGCCTGAGAATGTGCGAGATTTTTGCCCGGCAGGATCCGGAGCAATACAAGAACGAGTTGCGCTCGCTGCGCTTGGCCGGCCGCTCGACGAGCATCCGGCTGGAGAGGAAGTTCTGGCAGATCCTCGACGAAATCGCCGAGAGCCAAGACCTGTCGACCCCGCGCTTCCTCTCCACGCTTTACGACGAAGTGATCGAGATCCACGGTGAGGTCCAGAACTTCGCGTCGCTGCTCCGGGTCACCTGCATGATCTACAAGCAGGAAACCGAAGCCGGCAGGATGCCGGAACTGCCGCCGCAGGCCCTGACCGCGGCGGAATAGGACCAGCCCCTCAGCAACCTGCAGCGGCGAGGGCCGTTGTGCGGGTGTAGTATGGGTTTAACACCACGGCCTTTCCGCGCCGAGTTAGACTGCTTCTAAAGAAGCGGGTTTGCCCGCCGCAGGGAGGCAGTGCATGGCTAAGGCCATCCATACGATGGTCCGGGTGCTGGACCTGGATCGGTCGATAGACTTCTACAGCAAGGCCTTCGGCCTGGACGTCGCGGATCACTTCGACTTCGACGGCTTCGCCCTGGTCTACCTCCGCAACGCCGAGAACGATTTCGAGATCGAGCTGACCCTTAACAAGGGGCGCGAGAAGCCCTATGGGCACGGCGACGGCTATGGCCACGTGGCGGTCTGCGTCGACGACCTGGACGGTGAGCACGAGCGTCTGCAAGGGCTCGGGCTCGAACCCCTGGACATCAAGGAGTTCCATCGGGACGGCGCGCTGATGGCCCGCTTCTTCTTCCTGCAGGATCCCGATGGCTACAAGATCGAGGTGCTGCAAAGGCACGGCCGCTACCAGTGACGCCGATGCCGCAAGGCAAGACCACAAACAAGAACGAAAAAAAGTTCGGGAGAGGCAAGACGATGAGTGGCAAGGGAATGAACCGGCGCCAGTTCCTGCAAAGCAGCGGGATGGCGGCGGCCGGCACCGCGGCGCTTGCTGGCGGCGCCGTTCTGGTGGCGCCCGACGGCGCCTGGGCGCTGCAGCTCAGCGCGCTCGATGCGCACAGCGGCGAAACCCTCTTGAAGATGAGCCGGCAGATCTATCCTCACGACGCCCTGGGCGACATCTACTACGCCGGCGTCGTCGAGGCCCTGGACGCCGAGGCCAAGGGCAGCGCCGAGACCGCAACGCTGCTGAAGGACGGCGTGGCCGAGATCGACAAGGCCATGGGCGTGAAGTTCACCGAGCTTTCCGACGGCAACCAGCTCAAGGTTCTCACGGAGCGGGAGACGACGCCCTTCTTCCAGAAGGTCCGCGGCACCACCGTTGTCGCGCTTTATAACAACAAGCTGGTCTGGCGCCACTTCGGCTACGAGGGCGCGTCCTACGAGTTCGGCGGCTACATCGACCGCGGTTTCGACGACCTGAACTGGGTCGAGAGCCCGCCCGAAGACGCCAGTCCGTCTAAGGCCTGAGCAGGGAGGACTGGAACCATGGCGAAATTCGATCTAGACGACGATTCCGTCTTCGTAGTCATCGGCTCGGGCGCCGGCGGCGGAACCCTGGCCAACGAGCTCTGCCAGAAGGGCGTCAAGGTCGTTCTGCTCGAAGCGGGCAAGCGCTATTCGATCGACGACTTCCGGAACGACGAATGGGATTCCTTCGGCCAGTTGTCCTGGCTCGACAAGCGGACCACCTCCGGCAGCTGGCGCGTGGCCAAGGACTTCTCCGGATTGCCGGCCTGGATCTGCAAGACCGTCGGCGGCTCTACGGTCCACTGGGCCGGCGCTTCGTTGCGCTTTCAGGCGCATGAGTTCAAGGCCAAGACCACCTACGGCGACATCGCCGGGGCGACGCTTCTGGATTGGCCGCTCGGCCTCGAGGACCTGGAGCCCTATTACGCCAAGGCCGAGGACAAGATGGGTGTAACCCGCACCAACGACATTCCTGGCCTGCCTGGCAGCAACAACTTCAAGATCATGTATGCCGGTGCCAAGCGGCTCGGCTACCAGGACTGCCACACCGGGCGGATGGCAATCAACAGCCGGGTGCGTGATGGCCGCGCCTCCTGCCAGCAGATCGGATTCTGCTTCCAGGGCTGCAAATCGGGCGCCAAGTGGTCGACCCTTTACGCCGAGATTCCCAAGGCGGAGAAGACGGGCAACCTCGACCTGCGCCCGGAATCCCAGGTTCTGCAGATCCAGCACGACGACGACGGCATGGTTACCGGCGTGGTCTACGCCGATGCCGAAGGCAATCAGCAGGAGCAGAAGGCCCGCGGGGTCGCGGTCGCCGGCAACTCGATCGAGACGCCGCGCCTGCTGCTCAACTCGGCCGGCGGCAAATTCCCGGACGGCCTCGCGAATTCCTCGGGCCAGGTCGGCAAGAACTACATGCGGCACATGACCGGGTCGGTCTATGCGACCTTCGACAAGCCGGTGAACATGTACCGCGGCACCACCATGGCCGGGATCATCACCGACGAATCGATCAACGATCCGTCGCGCGGCTTCGTCGGCGGCTACGAGATGGAGACCCTGGCCCTCGGGATCCCCTTCATGGCGGCCTTCCTTGACCCCGGTGCCTGGGGCCGCGACTTCACCAGCGCCATGGAGGCCTACGACCACATGGCCGGCATGTGGCTGGTCGGCGAGGACATGCCGCAGGAAAGCAACGCCATCACCTTGCACGACAGCGAGAAGGACCAGTACGGCCTGCCGGTCCCGAACGTTCACTTCGACGACCACGCCAATGACCTCGCCATGCGCAACCATGCCTACAAGCAGGGCGGCGCGGTCTACGAGGCGGTCGGCGCCAACCGGGTTCACGAGGTGCCGCCCTATCCCTCGACCCACAACCTGGGCACCTGCCGGATGAGCGAGAAGCCGGGCGACGGCGTCTGCGACAACTTCGGGCGGGCCCACGATGTCGGCAACCTCTTCATTTCGGACGGCAGCCAGTTCACCACCGGCGGCGCGGAGAACCCCACCCTGACCATCGTCACACTGGCGATCCGCCAGGCGGACCACATTGCCGAACTGATGTCCAAAGGCGAGATCTGACGATTTACTTTCCCGAGCCGTGACTCGGCCTCGAGCAACGGTGCTCGGGGCCACCTTTCTTTTTGGGCTCCACCGTTCTTTCTAGTGATTGTCGGACCTTGGAAAACGACCGCATCCGGGGCTTAGCCCTCGTAGTCTCATCACCCGAAAGCTAGAGCTCCACGGGCTAAGTCGCTTCTGCGTTAAGTTTCGCCGAGGGACCAAGATACTCGCCAAAGTAATGTTTCATAGTAAGCTTAACTACCCGAAGGCGCTGGGACGCGGCGGCCGTCAAACTTCACAGTTACCCTCGGGAAAATGTGACGAAACGCCGTTCCCGTTATGGCTGCCAGGTCTTGGACACCGCCTGAGCTTTCGAAGTGAACTATGCCATTAAGGCTAGGCCTGAAGCGGGCGGCGAGGGCAAAAAAGTTCGCTTTTTCAAGGTATTCGGTCCCACCCACCCGGCATTGTAATTAAACGAATCTTTACTCAAACCACCCACGATCCGAAGGGTGCCGGATTAACCGCAACGTCTCGGCGGGCAAGAATCGAAGAGGATTGTTATGCGGATCCCCATACCTGGCCGTTTTCGCCAGCGTCTTGGCAGGACTCAAGACTGCGGAAGCAATTCCTACCGCTTTGCACCGCACGGGGCGCGGCGAAACGCCGACCGGGTTCGGAGTGGCATCGCGGCAAAACCGCTGCGTGAAGAACCGCTCGGCTGACCGCCCGGGCACCTCAGCGAGATCCAGGATGGACCGCCAGAGCCTTGCTTAGAACAACACCCCCTCTCCAGACCTGCCTCTCCGATTGCGGCCTCTGCCAGTCTTCCGGGAGCGTATCCAGGGCCGCCGGCTGCGCCGGCCCACGGGAACCCGCGAGTTAGCCGATGGGTCTTGCGATCCTCAGCACGGTCTTGGCCCTGACTTGCGCCGGCTTGCTGTGGCGGCTTTGGCGTCTGGAATTGGCCCGCAAGGAGCCCAAAGCCGAGGAATTCAGGCTGGCAGAACTGCTGCGGGAATCCATCGCCAGCCTCCCGGAAGGCTTCTCCCTCTTCGATCGTGATGACCGGATGGTGGTCTGCAACGACCGGCTCCGGCAGTTCCATCCGCGGAGCGGGGGTGCCTTCGAACCGGGAACGAGCTTCGAAGATATCCTGAGGAGCGGGCTTGCGAGACAGGAGTATCCGGCCGCGGCTGGACGAGAGGACGCCTGGCTCGCCGAGCGTCTGGCCGAGCGCAAGAAGGGCAATGCGGCCATCGAGCAAGAGACGGCCGACGGCCGCTGGCTGTGGATTTGCGAACGACGGACACCCAGCGGCCATACAGTCGGGATCGTTTCTGACATTACCGAGCAGAAGCAACGCGAATTCGATCTGGTCATGGCCGAACGCGGCCTCTCGGAGGTTCTCGAATCGATGCATGAGGGCTTTGCCCTCTTCGACGAACAGGACCGCTTGATCATGTGGAACAAGAAGTACGAGAACATGTTCCCCTTGATCCTCGACATCATCAAATATGGGGTTCGCTTCGAGGATCTCGTGCGCGCCGCCGCCGAGCGCGGGCAGAACAGCGAGGCGCTGGAAGACAGAGAGGCCTGGGTCCAAGAACGCCTCAGGATGTTCCGCAGCGCCGACGCTGACTACGAAAGCCGATTCACGGATGGCCGGTGGTTGCTGGCGCGGAAGTATCACGGGAATAGCGGCCGCACCCTGGCAATCTTCCTGGATATAACCGAGCTGAAGCAGCGCGAGGCCGAGCTGCGCGAGGCCAAGCTCCAGGCCGAGACCGCAAACCGGATCAAGAGCGAGTTCCTCGCCAACATGTCGCACGAGTTGCGCACGCCGCTGAACGCGATCATCGGCTTCTCGGATATCCTGATCAAGGAACAGGCCGGGCCGATCGGCACACCGGTCTACCGAGAGTACGCCAAGGACGTGAACAGCAGCGGACACCAGCTTCTCGGCATCATCGAGGACCTGATCGACCTATCGCGCCTCGAGACCGGGCAGGTCGACCTGCGGGAAACCGAGATGAACCTTGGCGCCCTACTGGACCTCTGTCGCCGGGCCTTCGAGGACAAGGCGGCAAGTGCCGGAGTCAGCCT
Organism: Kiloniellales bacterium; assembly: GCA_030067055.1. Next base: position 6,172 of record JASJAL010000038.1, read on the forward strand.
GGACATCGAGTCGGAGGCCAACACGATCGAAATTTGGGTGGATCAGGTGCGCCTGCGCCAGGTCATCCACAACCTGATGTCCAACGCGATCAAGTTCACGCCGAGCGGCGGTAGCGTCCGTCTCAGTGGCCGCGTCGCGGACTCGGGTGAGATCGTGATCGACGTCGCCGACACCGGCATCGGCATGACCCCGCACGAACTCGAAATTGCGGTCGAGCCCTTCCGGCAGGCGCAGTCCTGCCTGACGCGAACCAAGGGTGGCAGCGGCATCGGCCTCACCCTCTGCAATTCCATGATCAAGCTGCACGGCGGCAGCCTCGAGATCGAGAGCCGCAAGGGCGAAGGCACCAAGGCGACCCTTCGCCTGCCAGCCTGCCGCCGGCTGGTTCGCGCACAAGCCTCGCCCCGCGCTGCGAGCTGACGACGGCCGGCTGGCCACAGGCTCTCCTGACAGATCCTGTCACCTGGGCTCTGGCGTCGCCGGCGCTGCGGAGGCATATAAGAGGACATGGCTGACCAGTCCCTCGCCCCCTTTCCGACCAAGGCCGTGGTCGCCGACGCCCAGTCCGGCCGCTTCCTGCTGCAGTCCGAGTTCAAGCCTTCCGGCGACCAGCCGCAGGCCATCGCCGAGCTGTTGGAAGGGCTGGAAAAGAGCGAGCGCGAGCAGGTCCTGCTGGGAGTGACCGGCAGCGGCAAGACCTTCACCATGGCCCACGTCATCGCCACAATGAACCGCCCGAGCCTGATCCTGGCACCCAACAAGACCCTGGCCGCCCAGCTCTATGGCGAGATGAAGACCTTCTTCCCGGACAACGCCGTGGAGTACTTCGTCTCCTACTACGACTACTATCAGCCCGAGGCCTACGTCCCGCGCAGCGACACCTACATCGAGAAGGAAAGCTCGATCAACGAGCAGATCGACCGGATGCGCCACTCGGCGACCCGGGCCCTCTTCGAGCGCCGCGACGTCGTGATCGTCGCCTCGGTCTCCTGCATCTACGGCATCGGCTCGCCCGAGACCTATTCCAAGATGGTCGTCGACGTAAAGGCCGGCCAAAACCTGAACCGCTCCGACCTGCAGAAGGCCCTGGTCGAGCTACAGTACAAGCGCAACGACACCGCCTTCCAGCGCGGCACCTTCCGGGTCCGCGGCGATACCCTGGAGATTTTCCCGGCACACTACGAGGACCGGGCCTGGCGGGTCTCGCTCTTCGGCGACGAGGTCGAGGCGATCTTCGAGTTCGATCCCCTGACCGGGGAGAAGACCGACAGCCTGGAGGCGGTACGGGTCTACGCCAACAGTCACTACGTAATCCCGCGGCCCACGCTTCAGCAGGCCGGCAAGATGATCAAGGAAGACCTCAAGATCCGCCTGGAGGAGCTGCGATCCACCGGAAAGCTCCTGGAAGCCGAGCGTCTCGAGCAGCGCACCACCTTCGACCTGGAGATGATGGAGGCGACCGGCTCTTGCGCCGGCATCGAGAACTACTCTCGCTACCTGACCGGCCGCAATCCGGGCGAGCCGCCGCCAACCCTGTTCGAGTACCTGCCGGAGGACGCCCTTTTGTTCGTGGATGAAAGCCACGTCACGGTGCCCCAGCTCAACGGCATGTTCCGCGGCGACTACGCCCGCAAGTCGACCCTGGCGGAGTACGGCTTCCGCCTGCCCTCCTGCATCGACAACCGGCCATTGAAGTTCGAGGAGTGGGATGTCATGCGACCCCCCACGGTCCTGGTCTCGGCGACCCCCGGCAAATGGGAGCTGGAGCGAACCGGCGGGGTGTTCGTCGAGCAGGTCATCCGGCCGACCGGGCTGATCGATCCGGTCTGCATCGTCCGTCCAACCGAAAGCCAGGTCGACGACCTGATGAGCGAATGCCGCGAAGTGGTTGCGGTTGGCGGCCGGGTCCTGGTCACCACCCTGACCAAGCGCATGGCCGAAGACCTGACCGAGTACCTGCACGAGGCCGGGATCCGGGTCCGCTACATCCATTCCGACGTCGATACCCTGGAGCGCATCGAGATCATCCGCGACCTGCGCCTGGGCGCCTTCGACGTCCTGGTCGGCATCAACCTGCTGCGCGAGGGCCTGGACATCCCTGAGTGCGCCCTAGTCTGTATTCTCGACGCCGACAAGGAGGGTTACCTGCGCTCCTCGACCTCGCTGATCCAGACCATCGGCCGGGCGGCGCGCAACGTCGACGGCCGGGTCATTCTCTACGCCGACGTCATGACCAACAGCCTGAAGCACGCCCTGGAGGAGACCAACCGCCGGCGCGAGAAGCAGCAGGCCTACAACGCCGCCCACGGCATCACCCCGGAGAGCATCCGCAAGGACATCGCAAACATCCTGGACAGCGTCTTCGAAGGCGACCACGTGACCGTGAAGACCGGCGACGAAGCGCACAATCACCTGATTGGACACAACCTCCAGGCCTACATCGCCGACCTGGACGAACGCATGCGCAGTGCCGCCGCCGACCTAGAGTTCGAGGAAGCCGCCCGCCTGCGCGATGAGATCCGCCGCCTGGAGCAGCAGGACCTGGAGCTGCCAACTGATACCTCCTTTGCCGGCCGCGTCGCCCGCGCCGACGCCAAGGCCAAGAGCGGCAAAGGCAAGTATCGGCGCAAGCGGCGCGGGCCCTGAGCCGGCGATGTGCTAGACCGAAACATGGGGTTTCGTGCGGCATTCCTCCTCGCGGTCCTCACCATGGCGGGCCCGACCGGCTGCACGACACCGGACCGGGCCGAGGCGGTTTTTCTCTATCAGAACCAGGTGACCGCGGCGCTGGCCGAGGCCGTGCAGGTGGCCGAGGCCGAGGGCCGCGACGTGGTCGAAGAACTCTATGACGCGGAGGCTGCGCTTCGGCGCGATTGCGGCCCCCTGCAGAACGCCGGCTACAGGCGCATCAACCAGGAAGAACTTGACACGGCACAAAAATTTGCCGCTTACGATTCCGTCGAGGCCTGCAATACCACGGCCGCCGAAGTGGAGGTTCTGATCCGAAAGGTCGACCCGGAAACAGCGAGCTATTTCCTGTCGGATTGAGGCCCGGTAAGATTTGCAAGACAGCGTCGGCCGCCGGACTCGACGCGTCGTTACGACCCTGGGGAGCAGGAGAGCCATGACCGCCAGCGATGCCAAGGACAAGATCCGCAAATCGGACGCAGAGTGGAAGCAGCAGCTGAGCCGCGAGCAGTTCCAGGTGACCCGGCGCAAGGGCACCGAGCGGGCCTTCACCGGCAAGTACCACGACGATAAGTCTCCAGGGACCTACGCCTGCATTTGCTGCGGCGCCCCCCTCTTCGACGCCGCGCACAAGTTCGACTCCGGGACCGGCTGGCCGTCCTACTGGCAACCGATCGATGCCGAGGCCGTGGAGGAAGAAGAGGACCGTTCCTTCTTCATGGTCCGCACCGAAGTCCACTGCGCCCGCTGCGACGCCCATCTCGGTCATGTTTTCCCCGACGGCCCTCAGCCGACCGGCCAACGCTACTGTATCAACTCCGCCTCCTTGAACCTGGTGCCGAAGGGACAGGACGATCCCGACTAGCTTCGGAGGCCAGAACGAGGACCCAGCCGAGGGAGGCGAAGGATGCCGGATCGGCCGGATTACCCGCTCGAAGGCGGCTGCACCTGCGGCGCGGTTCGCTACAGCCTGACGACGGCACCCTTGTTCGTCCATTGCTGCCACTGCCGCTGGTGCCAGCGGGAAACCGGCTCGGCCTTCGTGCTCAACGCTATGATCGAGGCCGATCGGGTCAGCCTGCTGCAGGGTACGCCGGAGGTCGTGGACACGCCCTCGGAAAGCGGCAAAGGGCAGAAGATCGCACGCTGCCCGAGCTGCCGGATCGCGCTCTGGAGCACCTACGCCGGGGCCGGAGATGCGATCCGCTTTCTCCGCGTCGGCACCCTCGACGAGCCCGATCGCCTACCGCCCGACATCCACATATTCACCGCTTCGAAGCAGCCCTGGGTTCTACTCCCGCCCGGTGTTCCGGCTGTTGAGGAATTCTATGATCGGAACCTGTGCTGGCCCCCTGAGAGCCTCGCCCGCCGCCGGACGCTTCAGGGCTGACCTTTCGAGGCCTTTTTCTGCCCAGCTATTCGGGTTCGATAAGGCCCGATCCCGCAGGGCACAAAGCGCCGGAAGAGCGCACCGCCGGAATGCCGATCAGACATCGAACAGAGCCACGGGGCGCTCCGGAGGCTGAAGATTTCGCTCTCCGGCGAGCCCGATAACCCGGTATCGCGAGGTGGGTGTCTTGCCCCGGCCTAGAACAGCCGCGAGAGGCGCTTCATCGAGCGGGTAAAAGAGCGGTCGAAACGCTGCTTGTACTGAGCCGCCCGGCTTTGCTGGAGCCAGCTCATCTGGATCGCCCGCCGCTCCCCGACGAATCTCTTGTAGCCGTGGAACGAGTGCTCTTCGCGCCGGAATGCGATCAGTGTGCCGCCGACAGGCGGCACCTCGGCGGCGTAGTCCTCTATGTCGGTCTTGGAGCGCAGGAAGCGCAGCCGGCCGCCCTCTTCCGTCCACTCGGAGTTGAAGTAGAGCAGGACGGTGATGATCTTGCTTCGATGGTCCGTGTGGATGTTCCCGTCACTGGCCTCCGAAAAGGCCCGAATAGTCAGGGTTTTCGGGCAGTCCGCGAGTTCAAGCCCGAACCTGCGGCCCAGACGCTTGGCGAACTTGCGACCCTCGAGCAAATCTAGAAGCCGCTGGAATCCAGGGCCGAAAGTGAGGGTTTCCGGCGAAAGATTGCCCGGGACGGTGATTTCGGGGAAGTCGCGGTTTGCAGTTGCCAAGCCTAGAGGAGTAATGAAATGCGGGACTACCAGGAAGTCAAAGGGATCGGACTGGAGCGGTGCCGCTTCCAGGGCGGCAAAGTCCAGGACCGAAGAATCGTAGTCCGCAGGGTGAGCGGCCGCCGTCGACGAGCTAGCCATGGGTATAACCTATTGTAAGTATTTGCTAGAGGTTGATTTGCGGAACATGCCCCACCCCCTCTTGGGCCGCTGACGAATGCCGGGCGAATTTCGCAGTCTAGAAGGCCATGTCCAATCTACGCTATCCAGTTCGTGCAATACTTGGCGCAAATTGGACCGAAAGAAAACACCTTTTCTCAAGTCCAGAGCCGCTACAAGACATAGTGCACCATACACGGCAATAAAAGACGCCGCGATTCGTTTTTTCTGCGGCGCAGGAGCGCAGTCGTTTGGGCAATTTGACATTTTCGGCGGCCCCTGCCGAAGTCGGCGGGGGGCTTGCAGCGATCCTGTCGACGCACCGCGGCCTGTTGGCCGCGCGAAGCCGGCGCCCGGCAAGCGCCCGGGGACCAGCGCGCTTCTCCTCGGGTGACCCGAGACCCAGTTGGACCTTCGCCGGTCCTGGCGATCGGAGAGTGGCGCAGGGAAACCGGGTTGACAGGACATACTTTTTGCTTTCTCTCATCATCCGTCTTGGCCGGCATCGGCCATGATGCCCATCGATTCCTAGATCCTCGCAGAACGGGTCCAAAAAAGCCTTGCGGCGCAGATTCAGCGAAGTCAGCCCATATATCGCTCGATATTCCCTGTTTTTCCTGCCACGGCGAAAAAGCGTGGCCGTCGAACGGTGGCTGAGGGGTCGCGAGGAGTATCGCAAGCTCCGGCTTGCGGACTGCGTCTTCGTGTCCTGGGGCAAGAGCGGACGAACCTGGTTGCGCCTGATGGTCTCCAGGTTCTACCAGATCAGACACGGCCTGACGGACAGCAGCTTCCTAGAGTTCGACAATCTGAACGCCAAGAACCCGGATATCCCGAAGATTTTCTTCACCCATGGCAACTACCTGCGGGACTATACGTCGCACTGGGATAACGTCAGCGACTTCTATGACAAGAAAACCGTCTTTCTGGTCCGGGATCCGCGAGACGTCGCGGTGTCGCAGTACTTCCAGTGGAAGTATCGCATGGATCCGCCAAAGAAGGCGCTGAACGCCTACCCGCCTCACGGCGACGATCTCTCAATCTACGACTTTGTCATGAACCACGGCGCCGGCCTGCGCCGGATCGTCGAATTCTTCAATCTCTGGGCCGGGGAGCTGCCGAAGATGAGCTCCGTGCTGGTCATCCGTTACGAGGACATGCGCAAGGATCCCGAAGCGGTCCTGGGCAAAATATTGGAGTTCATGGGTACGGCGGGGTCGCCGGGCGAGGTCAAGGAGGCGGTCTCCTTCGCCGCCTTCGAGAACATGAAGAACCTGGAGGAAAAGAAGCTCTTCAGGTTCAGCGGCAACCGCTTGCTGCCGGGCGACCGGGGAAACCCCGACTCCTACAAGGTGCGCCGGGCCAAGGTGGGCGGCTACCGCGACTACTTCGACGACGCCCAGGTCGAGGCGATCGATCGCTACGTGGAAGAGACGCTGGCCGGCGTCTTCGGCTACACCGAGGCCGGGCAATCCGCTCAGCCGGAGTCCGCGCCGTCCGGCTACGCGGCCAGCGACGGGGTACGTTCCAGGACCTGAAGCGCGTCGTGGCGCAGGTGGTTACGTTCCATCTCTTCGCGCAGCAGCTCTTCCGTAACCACGCCCTGCTCCAGGCATTCCCGGAGCAGCCCGAAGAAAAACCGCTCCTGATTGGGATCACGATGCCGGCGGTAGCGGCCCAGCAGGGCGTAGGGCCCGAAGAGCTTGCGCCTCACCCGCCGGGCCCAGCCCAAGGGCTGAAAGCGCTGGGTCTTCTCGGCCGGGACGAAGTCCACCGGTAGACCGGTCTTCCAAGGCTGGGTCCAGCGTTTCGTATTGTGCAGCAGCTTGGTATCCGCTGTCAGGGTGTCGAAATCGTTCCATCGGTTCTCGAACAGGCCGATCGCCTCGCCCGGCTCCAGCTTGAGGCAGATCCAGTCCATGTAGTCCCGCTTGAAAGCGAACATCTCGTTGAACTGCTCTTCGCAGCGCCAATGGGTCAGCTTGGCGCAGTCCAGCAGCATGACGCTGCTGGCCAGGCCCTTGGAGCCGCCGCGCGAACGGCAGACCACGGCCTTGCCTTCCATGTCCCGGACCAGCAGGTCGTAGATGTCGCCGACGGCGAAAACGTCCGGATCGATGACGACAGCTCGGCCCGAATAGCCCATCAGCTCCGGCGGCAGGAAGCGAAGCGGGGTGAAGGACTGCAGATCGTCGTTGCGCCACCGCCGCTTCAGGCCGTCCCTCAAGTAGACCTCGCCTTCCTTCGCCTGAAAGAAGGGATGGTCCTTGTGATGCATGATCCGGATGTCGAACTTGTCGTTGTGCGCGCTGTTGCGTCGCAGGGAGTACTCCGAGACCAGCGCCCCGATCATCTGGCGGTGGTTCGTCTGAATGAAGACGCAGGGCTTCAAGATCGCTCCCCCTTGACTGCGAATTGTGAACACGTCCGACGGCAGCTCGGCCCGCTCCCGGGCGCCGGCGCAGGGAATTCAGGCGCTCTGCGCGCGCCTGGGATCATCGGGCTCAGTGTAGCCGAAGGCGGGCGAGAGGCGCGAGCGGATGATGCTCTCGATCTCGCTGACCTCGTCATCGTTGAAGTAGTCCCGATAGCCGCCGACCTTGGCACGGCGGACCTTGTAGGTGTTCGGATCGTTCCGGTCCTTGGCCACCATGCGTCCGCCGCTGAGCCAGAACACGCGCCGCTGTTCCATCTTGCGCATGTTCTCAACCGATGCGAATTCCACGGCATTTCGGATTTCTTCCGGGGTGCCGGGCGTGCCGATGAACTCGGCGACCCGCGCCAATGCCGCTTCGGGCTGGGCGCGCAGGTCCTCGTAGCGCACGATCAGGATGTCCTCCAGCCGCTCGAACTCCTTCGCCCAGCCGTTCATGAAGTCGATCACCTTCGCCAGGCCGGCCTCCGTCCGGGCCACGAAATCGAAGATCGGCACCTCCTCGCCATGTGACGGGTAGGCATTGATCGATTTCTTGCGGGGGCGCATCCGGTAGCGCCACTGGAAATACTGGGACACCGCGACGTCGGCCGGATTGCGAACCAAAAGGACGATCTTCTTGCCGTAGTAGTCGGCCTTGCTGTCGTCGTTGCCGGTGTAGTCCTTGAGGTAGTTGTCGTGGGTGAAGAAAATCTTGGGGATTGCGCGGTTCTTGTAGTGAAGGTTGTCGAAGCCGATCAGGTGCCGCTCCGACAGCCCGTGCTTGACCTGATAGAGCCGCGATAACATGACCCGAAGCCAGGTGCGCCCGCTCTTTCCGAAAGACACGATGACGCAGTCGGCCCGGCGCAGCTTCTTGAATTGATCAAGCCCGCGAACCCAGCGCTCGACCTCGATCTTCCGCTCCTTTGGCAGATGGAAGGTGGCCGCGCGGACGACAAGGCGCGTGAGCTTCTTCACCAGTCCCGACAACAAAGACCGCATGACGGTTAATCCGACGCGATGGAGCGAATGATCCCAGCAGCTACCAACAATTTCACGGGCTGGCAAGCCCAAGCCTGGGTCGCCTTCCAGCAGCCCGCGAAGCCGGCCCAGCCGCAAGGGCTGTTCCCGGCTCTCGGCCCGGCAGGACGGCTGCAAGCCCTGCCTGGCAGGAGCGCCTCTGAGCGCCCTTGGTTCGAGCCGGCCTCGATGAAATTCCCGCCGCTTCAGGGTCACCCCGAGTGGGCGACAGACGTAATCAGCTATCTGCCATCAAGGCCCGGATACGCGAAACGGCGGGGCTGACGTCGTCGGGCAGTTCCCCCCGCGGGGGCAGAAAGCCTTTGCCCAGGGGCACGGCCAGGCCGTGGTCGATCAGCATCCCGTGAAACGCCCGGAAATCACGGGTCTGGGTCAAGAGCCCGAGGCGGTAGAAGCCCCGCGCCACGACCCTGCGAAAGCGGTCGGCCAGGGTCTCTCCGTCCGGCGAGAAGATCCAGCGGGCGAAGGATCGCCGGGCCTGGTCGAGGGCGCCGAGCCGCCCCGAAGGCAGGGGAAAGATGGCCAGCGGTTTCCGCAGGCGGACGATCTCCACCATCATCGAGACGCTGTCCCCGGTCACCACGAAACCGTCCGCCAGGGCCAGGAGACCCAGGTAGGGATTTTCCGAGGCCTCGGGGGACCACTCGAAGAGCCGGGCCTCCGGCGGCAGCTTGGCCTTGAGGTCGGCGACGAGCTTTGGCGTCGTCCGGCGGCTGGTGGTGATGTAGGGCGTGCCGCCCAGATCCCGCACGATCCCGGTCACGACCTCGATCAGACCGTCGACGACCGAGGCGTTGAAGGCGAAGGGACTGGTGGGACCGCCGATCATGATCCCGATCAGGGGCCGCGGGAGCTCGGCAAAGCGTGCCTGCCACGCCTCCCCGGCCGCGGCGACGGCGCTTTCGTCGATCTGCATGAGCGGAAGGGAGACGGACATGACGTTCGGCAGCGGCGGCAGGTGCGCTTCGCTGCTGGCGATGATCAGGTCCAGGCGCTCGATGGCGCAGGACGGCTTGCCGACCAGAACGATCTTGGTGTGCCCGCCGGATTGCTCGCGGATCCAGAGCGCCGCCATGGACGGCCGTCGGCCGATCGTGATCACAAGATCCGGCCAGGGCGGCTCCAGTGGGTCGGAACGCGACGGATCGATGTGGTGGAGCGAGGCCTCGACCCGCGGCTTGCCGAGCACGTAGGGCTCGCGCATCTGCAGGTGCTTGCGCTCGCAGTCCCAGCCCAGGGCCCGCGCCAGGGTTTCGACCTGTCCGTTGTCGCCCTTCTTGTCGCCCAGAACCAGCCAGACGCTTGGCTGGTTCAAGGGCTCGGTCGCGCGACTTTTCGCCACATCGGGTGAAGCAGGCATCGGCTCAAGGACACGTAGCCAGTCCGAGGCGCGGCAGAGGTCCCGCTACAGAGACCCGGGCCTTGACCACCTCGGCTGGCCAGGACCGGGAAGCCGCAGACCGCGAAGAGGCCATCAGACCGCCAGGCGACCTGCCTCCGTTTCCGGGGGCGGTTGGTACCCGAAGGCAGGCGACAGGCGCTCGACCATCAAGGTCTCCATTTCGGCGGCCTGCTCCGGCGTGAAGTAGTCCCTGTAGCCGTTGACCTTGGCGCGGCGCACCTTGAAGCTCTCGGGATCCTTGGGATTGCGCAGAGTCAGCCCGCCCTGGCTGAAGAATCCCTTGCTCTCCAGCTGGCGAAGGTTGTCGAAGGATCCGAAGCGCACGGCCTCCTCGATCTCGGACTCCGAGAAGGGCTCGCCCATGAGGTCGACGATCCGCTTGAGCGTCGCGACCGGCTCGGCCCGCAGATCCTCGTAGCGAACCATCAAGCCGTTCTCCAGCTGGGCGAGGTTGCGCTCCCAGGTATTCAGGTAATCGATCAGGAACGGCAGGCCGATGTCGCTATGCCGCACGAAGTCCCACATCGAGATCGTATGGCGGTCGATCGGATGCTCGATGGAGTGATTGATCAGTTCCTGCTTGTGGGCCGACTGCCGTTTGGTGAACTGGAAGTACCAGGAGACCGCGATATCGCAGGGATTGCGCGCCAAGAACATGACCGCCTTGTGGCGAAGCGCGTTGTCTGTCGCCTCGGCATCGAGCGCCTTGCCGACGATCCCCTCGTAGCTGTAGCAGCCGTTGGTTGCCGACAGCCGGGGAATCGCAGGGTTCCGGCGGGAGTACTCGTCCGATTTATGGAGGAAGGAGTCGGGCAGGCCGTAGCGCACCTGATATAGGCGCGAGAGCATGACCTTGAGCCAGGTATTGCCGCACTTGGGGTGCGCGATGATAATCAGCTTCGCCCGCTCGGCTTTCGCCAGTTCATGGTTGGCGAGAAGCCGCTCGCGCGCCGGCACCCGCAAAGCCCTAGGCAGGGGCGCCGTCGGTGCCAGGACAAGCCATTTCTTGATCGCATCACTGATCTGAAGCATCACAACTCACATCGCGATGATGTCCGGAGCCGGCCGCTCGACGGCGCGCCGAAGCAATCGCTTTTCAGGAGACTCGATCCCGGTTTCTACTCAATCGGCCCCGGCCATGCAACGGGGTCGGGGGACGTGCCGCCGGATGGCACCACACCTGGTCCGGCGGCTTGCCCCTGGCCGCAGCGCTCCCTAGGCTCCGCCGGAATCACGCGGGGAACGCGATGCTGAAGGCCGTGAGCTTCGATCTCTGGGACACCCTGGTCCGAAAGGACTCCGACGAGCCCAAGCGCGCGGCCCAGGGCCTGCGTTCCAAGCTGGCGGAGCGTCGGCGCCTGGTCTGGCAGGCGCTCAACGACCTGGCGCCCATCGCCGAGGACGCCGTGGCCGCGGCCTACGACGGCGCCGATGCCGCCTTCGACAGGACCCGGCAGGAGGACTTCGTGACCTGGACCATCGGCGAGCGGCTGCGCCGGGTCCTGGACTCCCTGGGCCGCGACTTGCCGGCCGAGACCTTCGCCGAGATCGTCAAGGCGCACGAGGAGATGGAGATCGCGATCCCGCCCGATGCAACGGAGGGCATCGCCGAAGCGCTGGGCGCCCTGACCCTCCGCTACCGGCTCTGCGTGGTGTCCGACACCCTGGTCTCGCCGGCCGGGACCCTGCGTCGGCTGCTGGCTTCGCAGGGTCTCGGAGATTTCTTCACAGGTTTCGCCTTCTCCGATGAGGTCGGGCAGGCCAAGCCGCATCGAGCGATCTTCGAGTCCGCGGCCGACCAGCTCGGCGTCGAGCCACAAGAAATGCTCCATGTCGGCGACAGTGAGGACGAGGACATCGAAGGCGCGAAAGCGCTGGGCATGAAGGCCATTCTCTTCGTCGGAGTCGGGGGCAGTGGCCGGGCCGACACGGCGGCCGACGCGGTCTGCGAGCGTGCCGCCGACCTGCCCGAGATCATCGAACAATTGTCAAGCGAGGCGACCGATGAGGCTCGCGCTCCGGCCGGCCAAGTCGCGATTCCCGCTCAGATGCGGACGGCGCCAGAAACCGAGGCTTTGCCGGAACCGGTCGCACCGAAACCGGCGGTGACAAGAAAGTCGGCCGAGAAGGCCCCCCGCGCCTGGCAGCGCATGCTTTCTGGTCGGCGACTCGACCTGCTCGACCCCTCGCCACTCGACGTCGAGGTCGAGGACATCGCCCATGGCCTGTCACGGGTCGCACGCTGGAACGGTCAGACCGGCGGCGACTGGGCCTTCACGGTGGCGCAACACAGCCTGCTGGTGGAAGAGATCTTTCGCCGCCTGCGGCCGGCGGCCGGGCCCCTCGACTGTCTCGCCGCGCTGCTGCACGACGCGCCAGAATACGTGGTCGGCGACCTGATCACGCCCTTCAAGTCGGCCATCGGCAGCGACTACAAGGCCCTGGAGCGGCGCCTGCTGGCCGCCGTCTACCTTCGCTTCGGGCTGCCGGCGGAGCTGGCCAAGCCGGTCGCCAGCGCGATCAAGCGGGCCGACCGGGCCGCCGCATTCCTGGAGGCCACGCAGCTGGCCGGCTTCGACGAGGCCGAGGCCAGGCGTATCTTCGGCCGGCCGCGTGGCTACGAGAATCTTGGGCTCGATCGGGTCCGACTCGAGCCTTGGCCGCCTTCCGAGGCAAAATCCCGCTTCCTGGCGCGCTTCGCGAAGCTCGACGTGCTGGAGACCGCCGGCAAAGAAGACTGAGACTCCGCCAAGGCGCTGGACCGCGGCGGTGGGCGCGGCTATCTGTCTCCGCCATGTCCACCGCCCTGCTGATCATCTCGATCCTGCCGCTGCTCGCCTGGATCTACCTTCTGTCATTCCACGGCGGCTTCTGGCGCGGCCGCGAGCGCCTGGACGGCGCGCCGAGCGAGCTCGCCGAGTGGCCTGCGGTGGTCGCCATCGTCCCGGCCCGCAACGAGGCCGACGTCATCGGTCAAGCCATGGCCTCGCTGCTGCGCCAGGACTATCCCGGAAGCCTGACGGTGATCCTGGTCGACGATCACAGCGAAGACGGCACGGCCGAGGCCGCGACCGCGGCGTCGCGCACGACGGCGCGGCCCGAGCGCTTGCAGATCCGCGACGCCCGCGACCTCCCGCCCGGTTGGCTGGGCAAGCCCTGGGCGCTGTCGGAAGGCCTGCGTCAGGCCGATGC
>JASJAL010000317.1 GCA_030067055.1 Kiloniellales bacterium
CGGCGTGATCGAGCAGGTCGGCACCCCGGACGAGATCTACCGCGAGCCGGCCACCGCCTTCGTCGCCGATTTCATCGGCACCATGAACTTTCTGCCCGGACGGGCCGAGGCGCCGGGCCGGGTCACGCTGGGCGAGCTGGCGCTGGACTGCGAGGCCGAGGGCCTAGCCGCAGGTGAGGGGGTGACCCTGGCGATCCGGCCCGAGGACGTCGTGGTCCAGGAGCCCGGCACGGCCGAGGCCAACAGCTTCGGCGCCGAGATCGAGGAGCTGGAGTTCCTCGGGTCCTTCTACCGCGCCAGCCTTGCCGCGCCAGGGCTTGGTCCGGCGGGCCTGCTCGCCGACCTATCGCGCAACCTGGTGCGGCGCCTGGACGTGGCGGTCGGCCAGTCGATCACCGTGACCCTTCCGGTCGAGCGGATTCGGATCTACCCCGAGGGCGTGGGACTTGGCTGAGGCGGCAACCGCCGAGGCGCCCGTCATCCGCCCCAAGCTCGGGCGCGACGACTGGATCATGCGCGGCTTCATGCTGGTGATCGGCCTCTATCTCGTGGTCGCGCTGGCGCTGCCGCTCTACTTCATGCTCTCGAAGTCGGTGGCAACCTACAGTTTCCGGCTCGATACCTTCGAGATCCAGGTCGACAGGGGTGATGGCTGGGGCGAGACCCTGAACGCGCTGGACCTCGCCCTGGCCCAGGGCGTGGTCGAACCTGGCCCGCTGCGCGCCGCGGCCGACGAAAGGCTCTCGCCGACCAAGTTCTTCCCGGACTTCAGCTTTCGCTCCGAGACACGCTACCGCCTGCGCAACGCCGAGATGACCGAGGGCGGCTTCCTGGTGCGCGGCAAGGCCGTGACCACCTCGGAGTGGCACGAGTTCTCCAGCAACGACTTCCGCCGGGTCGCGCTGCGCCCGGCGCCTGGCTTCGGGCTGGACAACTACCTTGAGTACTTCTCGACACCGGCGCTGTTCCGCTCGATCTTCAACAGCTTGGAGATCGCGCTGATCAGCACCGTGATCACGGTGACCCTGGCCTTCGTCTTCGCCTACGCCCTGACCCGCAGCTGCATGGCCTTCCGCCCGGCTTTCCGCGTGATCGCCATGATCCCGATCCTGGTGCCATCGCTGCTGCCGGGCATCGCCCTGGTCTACCTCTTCGGGGCCCAGAGCATGGTCCTGAAGGTGCTGGAGTCGCTACTCGGAGCCGAGGCGGTGGCGCCGCTCTGGGCCTGGCTAAGGGATGGCGCTTACGGCCCTTCGGCGATCTACGGCCCGCTCGGGATCGTCATCTCCGAGGTCTTCTTCACCTTTCCCCATGCCCTGATCATCATCGTAACTGCCTTGTCGATCGCCGACGCCCGGCTCTACGAGGCCGCCGTGGCCCTGCGCGCGCGCCCGGCGCGGATCTTCCTCACGGTCACCTTGCCGGGCGCTCGCTACGGCCTGATCAGCGCCGCCTTCGTCGTCTTCACCCTGGTCATCACCGATTTCGGCGCGCCCAAGGTGATCGGTGGTCAGTTCAACGTCCTGGCGGTCGATGTCTACAAGCAGGTCATCGGCCAGCAGAACTTCGAGATGGGCGCGGTGGTCAGCATGATCCTGCTGATCCCGGCGGTGGCGGCCTTCATCGTCGACCGCCAGGTGCAGAAGCGCCAGGTCGCCCTGCTCTCCGCCCGGGCGGTCGCCTATGAGCCCAAGCCCAATCGCCGCTTCGACAGCCTGATGCTGGCCTACAGCCTGGCCATCGGGCTGTTCATGTTCGGCATCCTGGCGGTCTGCCAGTACGCGGCCTTGATCAAGTTCTGGCCCTACGATCTCTCGCTGGGGCTCGCAAACTACAACTTCGACGTCATGGACGGAGGTGGCTGGGACTCCTACGGCAACTCGATCCGCATGGCGCTCTATTCGGCCTGTCTCGGCACCCTGATCGTCTTTCTCGGAGCCTACATGGTCGAGAAGGGCCGGCGCATGTACCTGGGCCGGGCCGGATTCCAGTTCCTCGCCATGATGCCGATGGCGGTGCCGGGGATGGTGCTGGGGCTGTCCTATATCTTCTTCTTCAACGATCCGGCCAATCCCCTGAACTTCCTCTACGGCACCATGGGGATTCTGGTGATCTCAACGGTGACGCACTTCTACACCGTCGCCCATCTGACCGCGGTAACGGCGCTGAAGCAGATGGATCCGGAGTTCGAATCCGTCTCGGCGTCGCTGAAGCAGCCCATCACCAAGGTCTTCGCCCGGGTGACCGTGCCGGTCTGCACGCCGGCGATTCTCGACATCTGGATCTACCTCTTCGTCAACGCCATGACCACGGTCTCTGCGGTGGTCTTCCTCTACAGCCCGGATACGACCCTGGCCTCGGTCGCGGTGCTCAACATGGACGACGCCGGCGATATCGCGCCGGCCGCGGCCATGGGCATGATGATCTTCTACACCAACGCCGCGGTCCGCCTGCTTCACGCTGCCGCGTCACGCGGGATGCACCGCCGCACCCAGGCGTGGAGAACGCGCTAGCCGCCCGCCGAGTCCGCCAGGACCTCGAAGAAGGCGGCGACGGCCCGTTCCTCGCGCTTGGCTTTCAGGCAGACGGCGTACTCGGTGGCCTGGAGCCCGCCGCCCCGGACGGCCAGCTTGTGCAGGCGGTCGTCGCGGCCGAACTCGCTTTCGGCCACCACGCCGACGCCGAGCCCTGCGGCAACCGCCTCGCGGACCGCCTCGCGGCTGCCGATCTCCAGGGTTTCGCGCGGCCGGACCCTGGCGCCCTTGAGTGCGCGCTCGAAGATCGCCCTGGTGGTCGAGCCGATTTCGCGCAGCAGCAGCCGTTCCCCGGCGAGGTCGCGCAGGTGGACGCTGCGCCGCCGGGCCCAGGGGTGGGCCAGGTCGACGAAGGCAACCAGGCGATCGCGTCGAAAGGGCAGGGCGTGGAACCGCGGCTCCTTGCCGACCTCGGGCAGGATCGCAACGTCGTTGCGGCCCTCGATCAGGCTGCGCAGCACCTCTTGAGAGTTGCCGAAGGCGATCGCAAGATCGATTCCGGGAAAACGCCGCTGCAGCGCCGCCATCACGGGCAGCACCAGAAAGGGAGCGTCGGCGCCGATCCGCAGCCGGCCCCGGGCCAGGGCCCTGGCGCCGGCTAGCAGCTGCTCGGCCTCGGACTCCAGGCTGAAGATCTGCCGGGTGATGGCCAGCAGGCGGCCGCCAAGCTCGGTGGTCACGACGCCGCGGCCCCGGCGCTCGAAGAGCTTCACCCCGAAGCCCTGCTCCAGGTCCTTGACCTGGCCGGACAGGGTCGGCTGGGTTACATGGAGTCGCTCGGCAGCGCCGGTGAAGCTGCCCACGCTGGCCACGCCATGGAAGGCGCGCAACTGCAGAAAATTCATAGGTCAGTCCAATTTTATATATAAGTTATATCGATTGGACTGATGCTATCCGGCGCCGCTATAAGGCTCAAGATGCTCTCCCACAGGAAAGGTGCGGCTATGCCGAAACCCTCGGTCTCTCCGACCGGTGACCCCTGGCTGCTGACCCCGGGCCCGCTGACCACCTCGCCCTCGGTCAAGCAGGCCATGCTTCACGACCTTGGTTCGCGCGATCACGGCTTCATCGAGATCAATCGGCGGATCCGCGAGCGCCTGGTCGCGATCGCCGGTGGCGAGGGCAGCCACGTCTGCGTGCCGCTGCAGGGCAGCGGGACCTTTGCGGTCGAGGCCATGCTCGGCAACTTCGTGCCCCAGGACGGCAAGGTGCTGATCATGATGAACGGCGCCTACGGCCAGCGCATGGCCAAGATCTGCAAGTACTACCGGCGGGTCATGCGGATCCTGGAGACCCCGGAGGATCGGCCCAACGATCCCGAGGCCCTCGACCGGGCACTGGCCGAGGACCGCGAGATCACCCACGTCGCGGCGGTGCACTGCGAGACCACCTCGGGAATTCTCAACCCTATCGAGGCGATCGCCGAGGTGACCGCGCAGCAGGGCCGCAGGCTCCTGATCGATGCGATGAGCGCCTTCGGCGCCTTGCCCTTGGACGCCGGGAAGGTCCCCTTCGACGCTCTGGTCGCCTCCAGCAACAAGTGCCTGGAAGGCGCACCGGGCCTCGGGTTCTGCATCGCCCGGCAGAGCGCCCTCGAGGCCAGCGAGGACAACTCGCCATCGCTCAGCCTCGATCTCCATGACCAGTGGCAGGCCATGGAGAAGAACGGCCAGTGGCGCTTCACCCCGCCGACCCACGTGATCCTCGCCTTCGACCAGGCCCTTCAGGAGTTCGAGACCGAGGGCGGCGTCGAGGGCCGGGGCGCACGCTATCGCGAGAATTGCAGGGTCCTGGTCGAAGGGATGCGCGCGCTCGGTTTCGAGACCCTGTTGCCCGACGCCCTGCAGGCGCCGATCATCGTCACCTTCAGGATGCCGGCCGATCCGCGCTTCGATTTCGAGGCCTTCTACGACGCCCTGCGCGAACGCGGCTACGTCATTTATCCGGGCAAGCTGACCGTTGCCCCCAGCTTCCGCATCGGCTGCATCGGCCGGTTGGAAAGCGACGAGATCCGCGGTGCCCTGGCGGCAATCGAGGCAACGCTGGAGGCGCAGGGTGTTACCGATTGCGGTCCCTATCGGTCACTCGGACAAACGGGAAGCTAGACCTGAGCTAGATCTTCGAGTCTTGGGTATAAGCACAGCTATCGCTGCGCCGTCGAGGCGGTGGCTTTCGATTGAGCTGGGACCATCGTTGATTTCGGCTGCGTCAAGGTCGAAGACACGGTGCCCGGCATCGAAGAAGACCGGAATGCCGGCAAGTGGAGCATCGGCGTCTCGGTGTCCGGCAACGAGGTCGGACTGCCCCTGGAGGAGTGGCGGGCTTTGGCCGAGGCCGAGCCGTTGTCCGGCGCAGCCAGGCCCACCGGCGACTGTCCCAGGCCGCTGCGGCCAACGTGGTGGACGACGTGTCACAGGTCCTGACCTGCATCGACGACATCGGCCTGCGCCTGGCCCGCGGAGAGCGGCTCTTAGGCCGCTCAGACTGGGCTCCGCCTGAGCAGCCGGGACAGGGCGAGAGCAAGCGAGAACAGGATCGTCGCCGATACAACGATCGAGGGGCCTGCGGGGCTGTCGGCCTGGAGCGAGGCCCAGAGACCGAGGACGACCGCGAGGATCCCGGCGACGGCGGAGAGCACCGCCATCTGCTCCGGCGTGCGAGCGAAGCAGCGCGCCGTCGCCGCCGGGATGATCAACATCGAGATGATCAGCAGGATGCCGACGATCTTCATCGCGATGGCGATGACGATGGCGATGGTCAGCATCAGGGCCAGGCGCAGCTGAACCACTGGAAGGCCTTCGGCCTGCGCCAGCTCCTCGTGCAGCGTCGCCGTCAGGAGGCCGCGCCAGATGGCGGCCAGGACCCCAAGCGCCAAGGCGCCGCCGCCGTAGATCCACAGCAGGTCGCCGCGCGAGACCGCCAGGATGTCGCCGAAAAGGTACCCCATCAGGTCGACGCGCAGGGTCTCGAAGAAGCTCAGCACGACCAGGCCGAGAGCCAGCCCGGCATGGGCCAGGATTCCCAGCAGG
>JASJAL010000318.1 GCA_030067055.1 Kiloniellales bacterium
TCGAGCCTTATCAGCTTGCCCGTGGCCGTGTGCCTGGCCACGGAATCGGCCGGGAAGTTGCGGTCGACCAGGACCAGGTCGTCGCCGTGGCCCATGGACTCCAGGACCCACAGCAGCTCGGCGCCGACGATCGGCGAAACGCCCTTCAGCATGGCGGCTCTCCCTCTCCTGTCGTTCAGGCCTCTAGTCGTTCTGGCCGGTCAGACCATCCAGCAGGCGCCGGAAGGCCAGCATGCCCGGGTCGTCCAGGCCGATCGACTTCTCCCCGAACATGCGCGCCCGGCCCAGCTTGTTCGCTTGGTCTCTGAACCGGTCCAGGGCCTGGTCGGTGGCGCGGTCGGCGGCGGCCAGGATCTCGGCCGGCTCGTCCAGGCCCTCCGTCGCCGCTGCAACCGCATCGACGGCGTCGAGCAGGCTCTTGTCGCCCAGGCTGCCGCGCCCGCGGGCGATCATGGCTTCGCGGGCGCCGGCCAGCAGGCCGGAGACCTCGCGCCAATCGGCTTCGCTTCGACCCTTGGTGGCCTTGGCCGCGCTCATGAAGGCGGTGGCCACCAGGGTGCCGAAGGACGAGGAGGAGACGCGCTGAAAGGCCTTGGCGCAGGTAAGGAAGGCCTGCCCCAGATCCTCTGGCAGAGCTTTGGCATCGGCCGCCACCTCGCGCCAGCCCTTGGAGACGGTGATCCCGAGGTCGCCGTCGCCCAGCTTGGCATCCTGGCCGTTCAGCTCCTCGGCCGCGGCCTCGGCCTTGTCCGCGATGGCCGCCGCGGCGCGGCGCAGATGCTCGCTCGTGAAGCCCATGACCTCGATCGTCAGGTAACGGTCCAGAATCCGCAGTGGCAGGGCGCCTTGAGCAGCCGCTCCAGCTCGTCGTCGAGCCGGCAGAGGGTGAAGGTGGCGCCGGTCATCTCCATCGAGGTGGCATAGCGCCCGACCAGTGGCATGACGATCTCGGCGCCGACATCGGCGAGCCTCGAGCGCGCCCGGCGGTACATGATGTAGAGCTCCTCCGGCGGCGTGGCGCCCAGCGAGTTGACAAGGATCGAGACCCGGTCGCCGGCGACCAGCGGCCGGTCCGCCAGCAGCCGGTCCATCATCTCGTCGACGATGGCGTCGGCCGGCTTCAGGGCATCGCGCCAGATGCCGGGCTCGCCGTGGATCCCCATCCCCATCTCCATCTCGCCGGGTCCTAGCTCAAAGGTCGGCTTGCCTGCCTGGGGTACGGTGCAGGGGGTGAGCGCCATGCCGATGGAGCGGCAGGCGTCGGCGGTCTTCTGAGCGACCCGCGTTACATCTTCAAGGCTGGCCATCTCCTCGGCCAGGGCGCCCGCGGTCTTGAAGGCGTAGACCATGCCGGCCACGCCGCGGCGTTTCTCCGCCTCCTCGGGCGGTGCGGAGACGATGTCGTCGGCCAGCAGGACGGTGGTCGCCTCGATGTCATCCTCCAGCTCGACCATCTCGCCGGCCATGTCGAAGTTCATGACGTCGCCGCCGTAGTTGCCGTAGAGCCGCAGGATGCCGACGCCGCCATGGGCCTGGCGCATGGCGGAGGCCATCTGCTCGGCCGAGGGCGAGGCGAAGACGTCGCCGATCGCCGCGGCGTCGAGCAGGCCGGTCCCGACGTAGCCGGTGAAGACCGGCAGGTGGCCCGAGCCGCCGCCGGTGACGATGCCGACCTTGCCGGCCTTGGCGCCGCCGGCCCGTGCGATCACACGCGGCTCCGGCTGGGCATAGATCTCCGGATGCGCCGCGATCATGCCCTCCAGCATCTCATCGACGTAGTCGGCCGGATCGTTGAGGATCTTCTTCATGTTTTTTCTCCGACAAGTCGGATAAGCGATTGATGTAAGTTTAATCGGCGCCGCGGAGACTTCCCCGCGGCGCCGTTGGCGTCAGATCTTGTAACCGAGGGCGCGGGCGCCATCGATGAAGTTCTTGTACTGCGCCTTCTGCTTGTCGATGCCCAGCTTCTGGACGATCTTGACCCATTCCTCGGCCGCCTCGTCGAGCGCCTGCTGCGAGGTCAGCTCACCCGAGATCGCCTTGGAGATGTTGCGGCCCAGGGCGTCGGCGTACTCTGGCGCGCCTTCCCAGAAGAACTGCGGATAGCCTACCTCGACGTTGGCCAGGCCGGCATCCAGGTGATTCTTCGCGGTCTCGAAGTTCTTGAAGATGCCGTCATTGGTCGGCCAGAGGTCCGAGGTGCCGCGCTGCGGGTTGGCTTCCAGGTAGAGCTTGGCCGCAGCGTCGCCGTAGTGGGTCTTGCCGAAGGGGTCGGAGCCGCAGAAGGGGTCGGCCACGATGTTGTTGGAGTAGTCAGGGTGCGACATGCGGTAGATGAAGTAGAAGGCCGCATCCTTGACGTCCTGGGGCAGGTTCTTCGGGATCGAGGCCGTGCGGCACCATAGTGAGATGGCCCGGTTGGTGATCGAGCCGTCGTCGTTCTTCCAGCCCGGGACGATCGCACCGCGCTGGTCCTCGGCCTTCTCGACGCCCTGCTGCTGGACCGTGAACTCGGCGAGGTCGATCCACCAGACGCTCATCACGTCGGAGCCCGACTGCCAGCGCTGGATGGTCGTGCCGATGTCCATGGCCTCGGCGCCCGGCGGGCCGAACTTGATGATCTCGCGGTAGATGTCCAGCGCCTCGGCGGCTTTGCCCTGGTTGATGGTCGGGTTCATGTTTTCGTCGAAGTAGTTGACGCCGGCCGAAGCCGCGATGTCCATCCAGAAGCCCCAGCCGAAGTTCGGCGGGTTGACCACCATCGAGGTACCGTAGACGCCCTCGCTCTTCAGCTCCTCGGTGAAGAACTGGGTGGTCTTGAGGAAGTCCTCCCAGGTCTTGGGAACCTCCAGGTTCTGCTGGAAGCGTTGCGAGAACTTTTTCTGCAACTCGCTGTTCTCGAAGTAGCTCTTGCGGTAGTGCAGGATGTGGATGTCGCCGTCCAGCATCACACCGTAGGTCTTGCCGCCCCACTTGGTGTAGAACTCGCGGTAGGCCGGCATGACCCAGTCCAGGTAGTCCTGGCTGCCTTCGTACTGGGCGAGATAGTCGTCCAGCGGCTCCAGCTGGCCGGTTTCGGCGAAGGCGCCGAAGAACAGCGACGGATACTGCACGAAGTCGAAGCGCGGCTTGCGGGTCAGCAGCTGGGGCAGGATCTTCGCCACGGCGTCGCCGCCGTCGTACATCTCGCGCGACTCGATGCCGACCCCGGCTTCCTTCATCAAGGGGTCCGAGAGCCACAGCGGCGCGTGCAGCCAGTTCGAATCTTGGAAGTACTTCAGCTTGACGTCCTTGAAGAGCTTCTTGCTCGGCGGGACCGCCTGCGCGCCGAAGGCCATCCGGCCCGGAATGGCACCGCCCAGGGCAGCGGCGCCGGCACCCGCTGCGACACCCCTCAGGAACTTGCGTCGTGTCCAACCACTCAGAAAACCCATATCCACCTCCCGTTGGGACTCTGTCCTCTAACTCAACGGCCGAAGCCGATCTTCTCGGGCATTGCCCAGCCTCTCAGCCCAGCAGCGCCTCGGTATCCGCATCGAAGATCATGACATCGCGCGGGTTGTAGCCAAGCTGCACCGGGTCGCCACGTTTCAATCCGGTATCGGGCGGCACCAAAGCGCGGAACTTGGTCGCACCATTCTGCATGGTCAGGATCGCCCGTTCGCCCAGGTATTCATTGATCAAGACCTCGGCCGTCAGTGGTCTTTCTGCTGACGAAAGGGTCAAGTTCTGCGGTCGCAGCCCGACGACAAAACGCCGACTTCCGTTGCTGTCCAAGGCCGCGGCACGCTCTGCAGGCAGATCGAGCACCAAGTCGCTGTTCTCGACCCTGAGTGCCAGGCCTTCACCGTTGGCTTGGGCCTGGGCCCGAAAGAAGTTGGTCGGCGGCTCGCCGATGAAGTCGGCGACGAAGACGTTGGCCGGCCGGTTGTAGAGCGTGTTGCGGTCGCCGACCTGCTGCAAGCGGGCATTCGACATCACCGCCACTCGGTCGGCCAGGGCCAAGGCCTCGACCTGGTCGTGGGTGACGTAGACCATGGTCCGGCCTAGTTCCTGGTGCAAACGCTTGAGGTCGAAGAGCATCTGGAACTTCAAGTGCGCGTCGAGGTGGCTCATGACCTCGTCGAGGATGAAGACCGAGGGCTCGCGGATCAGGGCCCGGCCGAGGGAGACGCGCTGCTGCTGTCCCCCGGACAGGGCGCTGGGCAGCTCGTCGAGGATCGGCGTGATCCGCAGCAGGTCGGCGATCTGTCCCGCCTTGCGCTTCCGCTCGTCTTCGGGGACGCCGCGCACCTCCAAGGGAAAGGTCAGGTTCCGTTCGACCGTGAAGTTCGGATAGAGCGCATAGGTTTCGAAGGCCATGGCGACATTGCGTTCCTGGGGGTCGAGGTCGGAGACCCGCCGCTCGCCGAAATAGATCTCGCCCGAGGTAATCGCCTCCAGCCCGACGATCATCCTGAGCGTCGAGGTCTTGCCGCAGCCCGAGGGGCCGAGCAGGGCGACGAACTCTCCGTTCTCGATCTCCAGGTCGAGGTCCTGGACCGCGTGGACCGCGCCGGCGCCCGAGCCGTAGATCTTGTTCACCTTGCGGAGCGAAACTTTGGACACAGCGCTCACTCCATCAGGTTCCGGCCCGAGGCCGGATCGAAGTAGTGGAGGGAACGGTCATCGACCGAGAGGGCCACCGACTCGCCGTGGGCGAAGTGCCGCTCAGGGCTGGTCAGGGCGGTCAGCCTTACGCCACCGGACTCGGCCAGCATGATCCCGGTCGAGCCCAGGGCCTCGAAGATGTCGACCCGGGCGTCGATGGTGAAACCGTTGGCCAGTTCGTCGGCGGGCCTGATGTGCTGCGGCCTCAGACCTAGGGTCACTTCGGCCCGGTTGCGGGCATCGAGCCGGGCGCGGTGCAGCTCGGGCACAGGGAAGCGGAGATCGCCGCCCTCGGCCTGGAGGACCAGCGCTTGGTCCACGGTCGCGAGCCGCGCGGGGATAACGTTGATCGTCGGCTGGCCCAGATGCTCGGCGACGAAGAGGTTGGCCGGGCGCTCGAAGAGGTCGTGCGGCGCGCCGGTCTGTATCAGTCGGCCGCCGTTGCCCATAACCCCGATGCGGTCGCCTAGGGATAGCGCCTCGGCGTAGTCGTGGGTGACGTAGACTGTCGCCACGCGGCGTAGGTCCTCCAGGGTGTGGAACTGGGTCCGGAGCTCATGGCGGATCTTGGCGTCGAGGTGACTGATCGGCTCGTCCAGGAGGAAGACCTCCGGATCCGCCACCAAGGTTCGGCCGAGCGCCGTCCGCTGCTTCTGACCTCCCGAGACCTCGCCCGGGCGGCGGTTCAACAGCTGGTCGATCTGCAGCAGCTTGGCGATGTCTGTCACGCGATTTTCGATGACGGCCTTGCTTTCGCGCCGGGCCTTCAAGGGGCTGGCGATGTTCTCGAAGACCGTTTTGTGCGGATAGAGTGCGTAGGACTCGAAGGTCATGGCGACCCGGCGGCGGTAGGGCGGCAGCCGGGTGATGTCCTGCTCGCCGGCCAGAATACGACCCCGGTCCGGGGTCTCCAGCCCGGCGATCAGGCGCAGTAGGGTGGTCTTGCCGATGCCCGAGGGGCCGATGATGACGAAGAACTCGCCTTCCTCGACGGCGAAGCTCAGCTC
>JASJAL010000039.1 GCA_030067055.1 Kiloniellales bacterium
CGCGCCCAGAAATAGGGCAGAAGTGCCCCGGGAGCCACCGCCCGCTCGAACTGGCCGAGAGTGATCACGGCGTATTTGGCGCGCACCTGCCGGCCCTCGAAGTCCGTCTCCAGGTAGAAGACGTTGGGTGGCAGAAGCGCGTTGAACACCCGCCGCAGCCAACTGCCACGGAGCGCGCCATAGCTTTCCGCGAGCAGGTAGAGGTCAACGATGCCGCCCTCGTCGTCTCGATTGCGGCGCACGCTGCCGTAGAACAGCACCGCGAGGACGCCCTCCCCCTGCTGTTCGCGGGCAGCCTTCGCGATCGCGTCGATCGCGGGCCAAGAATCGGCGGCGCTCTCCCGGGCGATCAAATCGAGCATCTCTGGCTCGGACAGGGCCATCACCTATCAGCTTGTCCTAAACCGTCACGAAGCGCAGTGACTCCGGTGCCGTGAGGACCAGCGGCTGGCCCGGACGCGGCATGTAGAACTGTCCGTCCAAGGCGATCTCCTCGTCCGTGCCGAGTTCGAGGCGATGGCAGGAGCGGCTTTCGTAGCTTTCCGGCGGCAGTCGGCGGTCGGGACCGCCGTACAGCAAGGTCAGGGCGTGACGCAGCAATCCCTGAGCCGGATCGGCAATCGCGCTGTAGCGCAACGGGCCCTGGCCGAGGTTCCAGAACGGCCGGGATCCGAGAATCAGTCGGTGAAGCGTGGTCACGATGACCAGGATGCGCCGGCGCGTGTCGGCGGGCGAGTTGTCCAGGCCGACGGTGACTTCACTGCTGCGAAACACATCGCCGGCACCCCGGCCCAGGAGATACCCCATCAGAAGTCCGAAGAGCGTCGCTGTCACCGCCAATTGATGCTTGACCCCGCGGCTGTGGACCTGATCGAAGGCGTAGTGGGTCGCCCGCGCCATTCCGACGGCGCCCAGGTACATGCCCCACTGCGGCGGCACCCCGGCGAGGTTCTCGACCCTCAGGATGCTGCGGGTCTCGAGATGGCGATCCAGGTCGCCATCGCGCAGACTGCTCATCAGCCTGCGCAGGGCCCTGGCCGGACGGGCCGGCAGCCCGACGTCTCCGGCAATCAGGTTGGTCATCCCGCGCGGCAGCACAGCCAGGGGCGGCGGCGTTTCGAAGGGCCGATCCTCGAAAAGCGACGTCAGGGTCGCCTGCACCGTGCCGTCGCCCGAGGCCACCGCCAGCACGGCGACCTCGCGGCGGGCGAAATCCGCCAGCACGGCAGGCAGATCCGCGACGCTCTCGAGATGGACATGCAGGATGTCGGGGACGTCGGCGACCGCTTCGTCCATCGCCTTGAGGCCGTGCTTGTTGCGCTCGCTTCCGGGGTTGGTAACCAAACCCAGCTTCATCGGCCCCCCTATCAGCCGCGCGGCGTCGCCTGCGGCGCCGGAACAGCTACGCTTCGCGAGGATTCCTGCCGAATCAGAAAGGTTCCCGCCAGGCTTGCAAGGACCAGATTGGGCGCCCAAGCAGCCAGCCAGGGGGGCAGAATCCCGACCTCACCCATCGCCAGAGTCATGCGATCGAAGACGAAAAACCCGAAGCTGAGCGCCAGCGCGGACACGAAGATCCAGGCGAAGGGGACCGACTTGCCGATCGCCTGGACCAGCGAGATCACCAGGACCAGCATCAAGAAGGGCGTCAGCGCCGTAACGATGCGGTCGTGCAGCCAGGTCTGGTAGAGCTCGGTCCGTCTTTGCCCGTAGGCGTCGTTGTCGATGATCTCGACGATCTGGTCGAGGGGCAGCTCACGCGGCTCCCGTGCGAGACGCACGACGTGCTCCATGTTGATCCGGCCGCGCCAGAGCATTTGCGGTGCGAATTGCTGCTGGCCGTTTTCGACGGTCCGGCGGATCACGTCTTCGAGGACCCAGTCGTCATCGCGCTGGCGCGCCCGGCGGGCATCGAGACGTTCGATCAACATGCCGTCGGCATCGCGCCGGAATATCGTCAGCTTCTCCATCCGGCCGGCCTGGGCCGCCGTCACCGGCAGGCGCAAGATGTCCTTGCCGCTGCGCAGCCAGACGCCGTGCTCTTCCTCTTCCGGCGTGACATCCTCGAACTGACCCACGCCGAGGTCCCGCAAGGTCGCGGAACTCTCGGGGACACCCCAGTTGTCGATCGAGAACTGCAAGCTGATCAGGATCACCGCGGCCGGGACCAGCGCCCGAATCATCTTGAATGGCGACACGCCACTGGCCCACATCGCGTCGAGCTCGCGGTGCCGCGATAGCTCGCCAAAGGTGAGAACCGCGGCAAGAAGCGCGGCAACCGGGAGCAGCTGCGAGGCCACATCGGGCGCCCGAAGCATGGCGTAGTGAAGCAGGACCAGGGGCCCGCCCCCGGTGATTGCCAGCACGTTGTCGCTGCGCTCGAGCAGATCGAAGCTGAGAACGACCGATACGATTCCGAAAAGCAGAAGCGCGAGCCGCGCGAAGAACAGAAGATTGAGGTAGCGCGTCAGAGCACTCATGCCGTGCCCCCGCTACTCCGGTCTAGGCGCCGTCTGAGGCCGGCCATCAGCCCCAGGAACCATTCGGGGAGAACGATCATCGATTCCCTCGGCAGGCGCATCGACGACCGTACGAAGGCCAGCAAGGTCCCAATAGAAAAAACCAGAAACGGCAGCCAGACCCCGGCGAAGGCCGTCAAATCCTCGGACTCGACAAGGTTTTCGCCGAAGTCGACGACCTCCTTGTAGACGATCAGGATCACGACCCCAAGAGCGATGCCGAAGGACCGGGCGCGTCTGCGATAGCCGTGCGCCAGCGGAACCGCCAGGAAGGGCAACACGAAGATCGTCAGGACCTTGACGATCCGGCCGTGGAACTCGGCGATCAAATCTGAGGAGCCTACGCCCTCCGGGGGATTGTCGCGCAGTTGCCAGAGCTCGAAGAGAGTCATTTCACGTTCGTCCTCTCCGCGCGCGCGAAAGCCGGCGTTGGAGCTGCTGTCCAGTTCGTTGCGCAAAGCCTCGAAATGCAGGACACCCTGCGAGGGATCCTCCTTCGCACCCCGCGCAACATCTTGTTCGGAGCCGCTCAGCTGCACGCCATCGTAGAGCCACAGAGCCGGCGGTCGGGTCAGACTTCCATGCTCCAGCCTGCCCTCCCGCGCCGTCATCACGGACCAGTCACCTTCGTCCTTCTTTCGGTAGACGAAGACCCTGACGAAGTTCCGGCCCTCGCCGTAGGATTCCTCCGAGAGGAAGGTGTTGTCACCGATCTGAGCGAAAACCCCCTCGTTCAGGATCGCGCTGACGAAGGCATTGGTGATGGAATGCAGCATCGCCCGATAGGCATAGCGGCCATAGGGCTGCAGATAGCTGAAAGTGACAGCCGAAAGCGCCGCGACCACCAGGGCCGAAATCATGACCGGCCGCAACATGCGATGGATGCCGATACCCGCGGCCTGGACCGAGTCGAGTTCGCTGTCGCGGCTGAGCCGATGGAACCCAAGAAGGATGCCGAGAAACAGTCCAAAGGGGAGCGCCAGCCCGATGTAGTGGGGCACCAGATAAGCCAGCATCTCGAACAGCAGCCGCAGCGGACCCTGCGACCCCAGGACCAGATCCAGGACCCGCAGCATGCGTTCGATCAGCAGCACCATCAGGGCCAGCACCAGGGTGACCATGAAGGGACGCAGGGTCTCGCGCAGGATATAGCGATCCAGCGTGTTCATCGGGTGTCAAAATCCGCTTCTCGGCGGCCGCTGAAAGCTTCTCGCCCAGCGGCAGAGCCTATGCTTAGCGCAGCCGGCCTGATTTGCCCAGATCGGGGCGCAGACCCGCCGGCCGCAGCGAACCGAAGGGCCTTCATGCCGTCACCTCGACGCTACGGGCCGCCGCTTCGACGAATCCAAGCCCGTCCGGGCCCAAGCCACGGGTCAGAACCCGGATCTGCCAGCCGGCATCGGCGCGCTCGATCCCGTAGATCTGGTAGTGCGCGCCCGGCCGCCGCTGGCCCAGGCTGGCAGAGGCCGAAGGCACGCCGAACACCGGGATCGGCCCGCGGGGCCCGGCAAGCCGGGCGTCGTGGAAGGCATGGTCATGGCCGTGCAGCACCAACTCGGCACCCGCCTCGCGCAGCACGGCGCGGAATGCCTCTGCGTCGACCAGTCGCTTGCGCCAGCTGATACCGTTGTCCTGCGGCGGATGATGCAAGAGGACGCAGCGGAAAAGGCCCTCCCGCCCCAGGGTCTTGAGGCTGGCCGCGAGGCGATCCAGCTGCCCGCTGCCCAGGGCGCCGGCCGCGCTGCCCGGTGGTGTCGGCAGAGCGGTCGAGAGGCCGAGGATCGCCAGCGGTCCGCGGCGTCGCAGGAAGGGAAACGCCCCTCGCCCGGCATCCGTACCTTCCGCTGACAAGGCGGGGTCGGCAGACTCGCCGTCACCGGACATATAGGCCGCCCAGGTCCCAAGGCCTTGGCCCCAAGGCAGTGCAACGTAGGCATCGTGATTGCCGGGCACGACCGAAATCCAGTCCGAAGCACCAAGCGCCCCGAGCCAGTCGCCGGCTTGGCGGAACTCCTCCGGCAAGGCGATGTTGGTGATGTCGCCGGTGACCACCACATGGTCCGGAGCCTGGGCCCGAAGGTCGGCAGCCAGCGCATCCAAGATCTCGCGCCGGTGCAACCTTTGGCGCCGCCGCTTCCATGACAGCCAGCCCAGGAAACGCTTGTTGGCCAGTTGCGCGGGCCGCACCTTGGGCAGCGGCGCGATGTGCGGGTCGGAGAAGTGGGCGAGCTGGAACATGCGGCCGCTATTTCCGCCGGCATCCCGGGATCGAGCAACGCGGCGGCAGCGCGGTCATGTCAGGCCCGCCCCCGCAGAATGGCCTCGACCAGGACGAGATCCTCCGGCTTGTCCACGTCGACCGCGGCCTCGGCCACCGGCAGTACGACCACGCCCGCCTTGGCACCGGCCAGCCGGGAGAGCCGCGCCAAGGCCGCCTCGAGGGTCAGCCAGCCCGCGAGGTATCCGAGCAGCATCGGTATTCCGAAGGCCTTGGCGATGCGCCAGGGCCGCTTGCGGTCCCGCTCGACCCGGCGCCACAGCCGGATCGCCTTGGTCCCCTCCGGCCGCAGCAACGCGAAGAGGTTGCAGCCGCTGAAGCGGCCGTCGCGAAACCGCAGATAGGTCCGCCGGCTCTCGGGAAAGGCGTCGCGTATGACGTGCTCGGGTGCCAATCCGGCCACGATGTCGGCGCCGCTGGCCTCGGCCTCCCGGCAGAAGCGCTCGATCAAGACCGGTTCCAGGAGCGGATGGTCGGCAGTGGTGATCAGCATCGGCGCCGCGCCGCCGGCCGCCTCGATCGCCGCCAGGGCGCTCAGGCTCGGAGTCTCGGCACTCGGCACCAGGCCGACCCGGGCGGATCCGGGACCGGAAAACAACGGCTCCAACAGCTCCGGAGCGTCGATGGAGATCACGACCCTGCCGACGCTCGGTGCCGCGAGCAGCGCCGCCACGACCCGCCGGATCATCGGCATCCCGTCGACCGGCAGCAGGCATTTATGGCTGACCCCCGCCGCCTGCGCCATCGGGTCACCGCCCGGCCGCGAGCCGGCCATGACCAGTGCCGTATAGCGTCCCGCCTTGCCTTGGGCCATGATCACAGGGCCTTCTCGTAGATGCGGTAGGTCTTGTAGGCGCGGCCGCCGAAGGTCTCGATCAGGTGCCGGGTCGGGAGATTGTCCTCCAGGATCCAGGACAGCTCGCCCTCGGTCACGCCACGCTTGCGATGATACGCCCGCACGCTCTCGATCACCATGAGCCCAAGCACGCCGCCGATCGGGGTTCCATGGAAGCGCCGCCGCACGCCCATCAGCGGCATGCGCACGGTGCCCGTGCCGCGGACCTTGAGACGCCAAAGAAGCTTGAGCCAGCCGAAGGGCAGCAGGCGGCCGCCGAGGTCGCGAATCGCCTCGTTGACGTTGGGCAGGGTCACCGCCATGGCCGCAGCTTCGCCATCGACCTCGGCGATCGCGACCGCACCCGGGGAAAGGATCGGCTTCAGGCTTTCCGCCATGTGGCCGACCTCCTCCTCGGAAAAGGGCAGAAAGCCCCAATTCTCCGACCAGGCGTCGTTGAAGATCTCGACCACGGTTGCGATCTCTTCCCGGAACCGGCCCATATCGATGTTGCGCACCCGCAGGCTGCGGTCCTGCTCGGCCTTGGCAAGCAGGGAACGCGCCGACCGCGGCAATTCGACATCCGCAGCGCAAAGATAGGCGATCAGGTCCTTGGCCTTCCTATAGCCCTTCGCCTCCAGGCGAGCAGCGTAGTAGGGCGGCGCATGGTTCATCATGAGATAGGGGGGGCGCTCGAAGCCTTCGATCAGGAGCCCGCTCTCGTCGTTGATCGACAGGGTGAAGGGGCCGAGGATGCGGGTCATGCCACGCTGACGAAGCCAATCCTCGGCCGTCGAAAGCAGCAAGCCAAAGACCTCCGGGTCGTCTTCGGCCTCGAGAAAGCCGAAATGCCCGGTCGCGTCGTGATAGCGGTCGAGGTGTGCCTGATTGACTTGGGCGCTGATCCGCCCGACCGGGCTGCCGTCGCGGCGGACCAGCCAATAGGCGACCTCTGCCTGGCGAAAGAAGGGGTTCTTGCGCGGATCGAGATGCATCCGGCGCTCGAAGAGCAACGGCGGGATCCAGTTCGGATCGTCCCGGTAGAGGGGCGCCGGCATCTGGAGAAATTCGCGCAGAGCCGACGGGCCGACCACCTCCTCGACCGACAGCACCGCGTCCTTGGCCGCGGCGTGATCCTGGGCCAGCGCGCTCACCGCACGGCCCGGCTTATTCGGCGGCGAGCTGGCCGCCGGACCGCGGAGGTCCCTTGGGAAGGTCCGGGGAAAGCTCAGCGACCCAGGGGTAGCGCTCGGCCTCGGCCTCGGTGTACCCCAGGTTTCGGACCGTCTCGCTGCGGGCCATTTCCTTCGGCTGGGGATAGTGGGTGCCGAAGATGCGGTCGCAGATCGAGGAGGTGATGCCGTAGTTGCCGAGTTCGCTGTGGAAGTGGTGCGCCAAGTGCTGCTTCTTGAGCTGCCGTAGCCAGGCCCAGCGCGGCTGAAACGGCAGGTGGTGGATCGAATGGCAGAATTCGTAGAAGGCGGTGACCAGGCAAGCCGAGGCCACGGCCGCCGCGGCCCCGCCGGGACCGCCGATCAGCCAGCCCAGTGGCAGCGCGACCACCAGGATGACCGGCATCGTGGTGTGCAGGGCGCCGAAGAGCACGCCGAGATCGTTCGGGTCCTGGTGGTGGTCGTAGTGGATCCGCTTCCACAGCTTCGCGGTTGCCGGCGACTTGTAGAGGTACTTGCCGTGCAGCACGTAGCGGTGCAGCAGATACTCGACGGGCGGGTAGACCGGTACCACCGCGGCTGCGGCGAGCAGGGTCGCCAGGGCAGAGTCGCTCCAGGCCACGGCGAGCCAGGCGCCGACACCGGTCACCATGAGGTAGGCCAGAATCGTGTAGTGGGTGAAGTAGGCCTTCACCAGGTCCCGGAGCGTCATCTTGTCGAGAAAGTACTTCCGGCCCGCCCAGGGCCCGATTCCGATCACGTCGTCGTTCCTTCCATCCAGGGCCGTCGAAGCGCCGCTCAGGCGGCCAGCTGCGGTATCCGGTCGAGCACCTCGAAGGCGTCGTGGCGCACGTGGTTCTGGCGCATCTCGTCGCGCAGCATGTTCTCGCTGACGATCCCCTTCTCCAAGCATTCCCGCAGTAGACCGAAGAAGAAGGCCTCCTGGTTGCGGTCCGGGTGCCGCAGGTACTTCTTGAACAGGTTGCCGTTGCCCATCAGCCTGCGCTTGGCGCGAATCGCCCAGCCCAGCGGCGGGAAGATCCGGCTACGCTCGGCCAAGGTGAAGTCGACCGGCAGCCCGGTCTTCCAGGGCTGGGTCATGCGGCGCGTATTGTGCAGCAGCTTGGTCTCCGGGGTCAGCTTGTCGAAGTCGTTCCACTCGGGCTCGAAGATGCCGATGCTGCCCGGCGGCTCGAGCTTCAGGCTGATCCACTTCATGTAGTCGCGCTTGTTCTCGAAGAGCTCGTTGAACTGGGCCTCGGCCCGCCAGTTCGTCAGCTTGGCGCAGTCGAGCAGCATCACGCTGCTGGCATAGAAGCGCAGCAGACCCTTAACCCCCGAGCGGTGGCGGCAGAGGATCGCCTTGCCGTCCATGTCGCGGGACAGCAGTTCCCAAACGTCGTCGACCGCGAAGATGTCCGGGTCGATGACCGCCGCCCGTCCCTCGTAACCCATCAGCTCGGGCGGCATGAACCGCAGCGGCGTGAAGGACTGCAGGTCCTCGCTGTCCCAGACCCTTTGGACCCCGTCGCGCAGGAAGCTCTGGCCGTGCTTCGCCTTCAGGAAGGGATGATCATCGGTGTGGATGATCCGCACGTCGAACTTGTCCGCGTTTCGCGAATTCCGCTTAAGCGAATACTCCGAAACCAGCGCCCCGACCATCTGTCGGTGGTTGGTATGGATAAAGACGCAAGGCTTCACTTCGGGACCCCAATGCAATTGATCCAGCCTGCCTCCGAACCAAGGCCATAGCAGATTGGCCCGGGCGCAGCAAGCAACCCCGTCCATTGCGGATGCTCCGGACGGACACATAGTATTTCATTGTGTTTCAACGACCTGCGGCGCTTTGCCAAGTGCCGGTCCTGGCCGGGGCCGGCGCACCGAGGCGTCGAAGCGTTCTAGCGTATAGCGCCGAGATGCCGCAGCGGCAAGCCTCCGGTGGCGGTGGCAGACCTTGCCAAGCCGCCGTGCTTGTCACATCTTCCGGCTCTCGGCCGCGGTCCGAGGGCCCTCGATTCGAGGCCGGCCGGGCCGCGGAGCCGACGCTCGGAACGGAGTCCCATGGCACAAGCGGAAAGCCCTGAAGCGCCAGGTTTCCAACCCCCGCGCAC
This sequence comes from Kiloniellales bacterium, assembly GCA_030067055.1. The sequence continues at coordinate 8,916 of JASJAL010000039.1, forward strand.
CTGGCTCATGATGGGCCATCGCGCCGGCGATAACTCGCAGGTCCAGGCGCTGGCCGAGGCCCTGGGCTGGCCGTTCGAGACCCGCCATTTCGTCTACCGGCCGACCGAACTACTAACCAATCTGACCGTGCCCTTGACCCTGGCCGGAATCGTCCAGCGCAAGTCCAGCAAGCTGGAGCCGCCCTGGCCCGAGTTGATCATCTCCGCCGGCCGGCGCAACGAGCCGGTCTGCCGCTGGATCCAGATCCAGGCGGCGAAACTGGGCCAGCGGATACGCCTGGTCCACTGCGGCCGCCCTTGGGCTCGGATCTTGAACTTCGACCTGGTGGTCACGACACCGCAGTACCGCCTGCCGCAACGCGACAACGTCCTGCACAACTCCACACCCCTACACCGGGTCACCGAAGGCCGCCTCGAAGCCGAGGGCGTGCGCTGGCGGGCCCGGCTGGCGCACCTGCCGCAGCCCTACATCTCGGTCATCATCGGCGGCAACAGCGGGCCCTTCTCTTACGACAAACGCGCCGCAGCCCGGCTCGGCCGTCAGGCCAGCGCCATGGCCAAGGCCCTGGGCGGCTCGCTCCTGATAACCACCAGCGCCCGGACCGCAGCCGAAACCCTGCCAGTTCTGGAATCTGCGCTGGAGGTCCCGAACTTCTTCTTCAAGTGGCGCAAGGACGCCGAGGACAACCCCTATTTCGCCTTCCTGGATCTCGCCGAGCGCCACATCGTCACAGGCGATTCCATGTCGATGGTGACCGAGGCCTGCGCGACCCGGAAGCGCGTCTACATCTTCGACCTCGGCGAAGGCCACCTGGCGATGCGCCCCGACGCGCCGCCGGTGCGCCGTCCGCTGATCCCCGAGGCCGACAACATTCGCGGCTTCTGGTACCGGCAGATGATGAAGTACGGACCGCAACGCTTGAGCCGGGACATCCGGCTAATCCATCAGCGGCTGGTGGCCGAAGACCGTTGCGCCTGGCTGGATGGCGAGGACTTCGCCGACTGGCAGACCCCGCCGCCGCTGGAAGCCGTGCCCCGGGCCGTCGCCCGGGTCCGCGCGCTCTTTGAGCCCGAAGCCCACGGCGAAGACAAGGCCCCATCCATCGAGCCAATGTCGGAGGTTCGCGCCCAGGGCGCCGGCCGGTGAGGTTCTACGCGGCCAGCGGCGGCGTCCGCTCCAGGACCTCGAGCGCATCGTGACGCACGTGGTTGCTGCGCATCTCGTGCTCCAGCATCTCCTGCGAGACAAGTCCCTGCTCCAAGCACTCGCGGAGCAACCCGAAGAAGAAGGCTTCCTGATTGGGATCGGGATGCGAGATATAGCGGGTCGGCGCGAGATTGCCCTTGATCAGCCTCTTGATCGGCCGGATCCAGGTGGCGGGCTGGCTCGCCTTGACCTTCTTGGTCGCCGGGACGAAATCGACCGGCAGGCCTGATTTCCAGGGCTGCGTTTGGCGCTTGGTGTTGTGCAGCAGCTTGGTGCGCGCCGTCAGGTGATCGAAGTCGTTCCATTCGTCCTCGAAGAGGCCGATGGACTCCTTCGGCTCCAGCTTCAGGGTGATCCAGTCCATGTAGTCGCGCTTGAAATCGAAGAGCTCGTCGAACTGCTCTTCGCAGCGCCAGTGGGTCAGCTTGGCGCAGTCAAGCAGCATGACGCTGCTGGCCAGGGCCCCGGTGAGGCCCTTGTTGCCGGTGCGCGGCCGGCAGACGATGGACTTGCCCTCCATGTCCCGGGTCAAGAGCGGCACTACGTCTCCGGCGGCGAAGACATCCGGATCGATCACCACGGCCTGGCCCTGATAGCCCATCAACTCCGGCGGCATGAAGCGCAGCGGCGTGAAGGACTGCAGGTCTTCGAAGCGCCAGACCCGGCGCTCTCCGTCCCGCAAGAAGGTCTGCCCGTCCCGAGCCTTGATGAAGGGATGGTCTGCGACATCGATAATCCGAACGTCGAAGGCATCCGGCGTGCTCGAGTTACGCTTCAGCGAATACTGCGAGACCAGGGCGCCGATCTTCTGGCGATGATTGGTGTGAATGAAGACGGTGGGTTTCATGGCGGATCTTCACTTTCGCCTGTGATTCACGCTGCTCTTATCAGATGGCTCTGACCCGGGCAAGCTGTCCGACGGCTGGGCAAAAGGCCAGGGTCTCGGGAATCAGGGGATGCTTGACGGCCTTGGCCCTCAGGCACCAGATTCGGGTCGCTCAGAAGCCGTCCGATCCCCAATTCAAGCGGGACAGAGCCCCTGGATCGAGCCGAATGAGGGCCCCGCCGGACGGCGGCACAGTATCAGGCGACTCCTTGACCCGGATGACGACCGAGTCCGAGATCTCCCCAGCCGCACGGATGCCTCGATCGGCATCTCCACGGATCTGGCTGGTTCTCGGCGACAAGCTGGGAGACAACGCCCAGGTCGAGGCGATCGCCCAGGCGCTGGGGCTGCCTTGCGAATGCAAGAGGCTGAAGTTCAAGGCGCGCTACCAGCACAGCAAGCCGAGCTTCAGGGCCTCGCTCTACCACATCGATCAGTCAGCCTCCGACCAGCTCGAACCGCCCTGGCCGGACCTCATCCTGACTGTCGGCCGACGGCCCTCCATGGCCGCGCTCTGGGCCAGGCGGCAGTCCGGCGGTCGCGCCCGGCTGGTCCTGATCGGGCGGCCGAAGCGGCACGCCGAGGAATTCGACCTGATCATTTCGACGCCGCAGTACCTGATCCCCGACCGGGACAACGTCGTCCGCCTCGGCCTGCCCCTGATGCGAGCCGACCCCGTCGCCATCCGGGCCGAAGCCGCGCGCTGGAAAGACCGGCTCTGCGCCCTCCCTCGCCCGCTGACCGCCGTGCTGGTCGGCGGTCCGACCAAGCCCTTCCAGCTCAACGCCCAGATCGCGCGGGACTTCGTCGCCCGGGTGGCCGAGACCCTGGGCCAGGAGGGTACGCTGTTTTTCTCGACCAGCCGGCGCACGCCGCCCGAGGTGGTCGACGCCCTGGAGTCCCTGCTGCCCGAAAACGCCGAGCTGTTTCGCTGGCAAGCGGAGCGCCAAGACAACCCCTATCTGGCTCTCCTGGGGCTCGCCGACCGCTGCGTCGTCACCGGGGACAGCACCTCGATGATGGTCGAGGCGTTGAGGGCGGGGCAAACGCTGGTGATCTACCCACTGCCGACGGGCGACGGCGGACTGCACCGCTTGATCACCGGCGCCCTGGGGCCGCCCAAGGCCGGGGGGCCGGCGGCGCTGATCACCGAAGGGATCTACCGCCTCGGGCTGGTCGGCTACGGCCGCGACCTGACCGCGCTGCACGACGACCTGATCCGGCGTGGCCTGGCCACCCCCATCGGCGAGCAGCCGCCACAGGCGCCCGCCGAGATCCCGGACGACCTGGGCATCGTGGTCGAACGCGTGAGGGCCCTGCTTCCGGACGGACCCGGGTAGACCCCGATGCCGAATCAACGCAGCCTTAAGCTGGCCCCGCTAGCATTCAGGGCTGTCCGGGGCAGCAGCCCCGTAGCCGTCGATCAAATCTAGGGTGTCATGGCTGTCCCCTTCTACCTGCACGATCTCGATCCCGAGGCCGCCAAGCCGGTGGCCGAGGTCCTCGCCTCGCCATTCCTGACCACAGGGGCCGTGGGCCGCGAGGTCGAGCAGCAGCTGCGGGATTTCTTCGCCATCGACCACGCCTTCCTGGTCAACAGCTGGACCAATGGCGCCGTGGCCACCCTTCTGGCCCTCGGGGTCGGCCCGGGCGACGAGGTGATCGTCCCGGCCATGACCTTCATCGCCAGCGCCAACGTGGCCTGTCTGGTTGGCGCCCGCCCGGTCTTCGTCGACGTCGACCCGGAAACCCTGCTGGTCCAGCCGGAGGCGGTCGCCGCCGCCGTCAGCCCAAAGACCCGCGCCGTCATCCCGGTCCATCTCTACGGCCGGATGTGTAACCTGCCGGGGCTGCGCGCGGCCCTGGCGCCGCGGGACGACATCGCGATCATCGAGGACGCGGCGCACTGTTTCGAAGGGTTGCGCGACGGGGATCCGCCCGGCCGCCATTCCGACGCCGCGATCTTCTCCTTCTACGCGACCAAGAACGTGACCTGCGGCGAGGGGGGTGCGGTCGTCACCCGCGACCCGGGACTCGCCCAGCGGCTGGCGCGGACCCGCTTGCACGGGATGTCCGAGCTTGCCATCGATCGCATGCGCGACGCCCGCTACCAGCACTGGGACATGCTCTGCCTGGGCACCAAGGCCAACTTGCCGGACCTGCTGGCCGCCCTACTGCCGCCGCAGATCGCCGAGGTCCGGTCGCGGCTGGCCAGCCGAGAGGCTCTGGCCGCCCGCTACGAGGCGGCCTTCGGCGACACCCCGCTGCGTCTCTCAAGCCCGGCACCCGGCTGCCTCGACGCCCGGCACCTCTTCTGCATCCACGTGCCGCCCGCCTGCCGCGACCAGGCGATTCTGGCCCTCAACGCCCGGGGCATCGGGGTAACGGTCAACTATCGCGCGGTCCCGACCCTGTCCTACTACCGCGAGACCTACGGCCACGGGCCCGAGGACTTCCCGGTCAGCCAGCACTGGGGCGATGGCACCATCAGCCTGCCCCTCTACCCGCGCCTCACGGAGGCCCAGCAGGACGAGGTCATCGCAGCGGTCCTGGAAGACGTGATCCCGCTGGTTCAGCGCACCCGCCCCTGAGCCCGGGATTCGTCAATTCGGCGATGGTTAAGACCGGATTCCCGATCTGCCACCTCCTCCATCTCGGCGATTGCCAGCCCTCCGGTACTGGCGTAGTCTCGAGTAAATATTACGATAATTCTCCCTTTTGAGTGGTCTAGTAAATAATTGTCGACTTTCAGGGAGCAGCCCGGGATGTCTTCGCGACTAATACTCGTGACCGGCGGCTTGGGATTCATCGGCAAGCACTTCGTGGCGGCCTGCCTCGACCGGGGCGACTACGTGATCAACGTCGACCGCGTCAACTATGCCGCCGATCGCGTGATGAAGTGCGCCTTCAAGCAACAGCCCAACTACCGCTTCATGGAGGTCGATGTCTGTGACCTGGAGTACCTTCCGGAATGTGACATCGTCGTCAATTTCGCGGCCGAGTCGCACGTCGACAATGCCATCGCCGACAACTACAAGTTCTGCCGCTCCAACATCATCGGCGTCCAGCACCTGCTGGAACTGGTGCGGAACAAGCAGGAGCACGAACGCCCCCGCTTCGTCCAGATCAGCTCCGACGAGGTCTACGGTGACTCCCTGGACGGCAAGTTCACCGAGGACGACCTGCTGCGGCCGTCCAACCCCTATTCGGCGACCAAGGCCTCGGCCGACATGCTGGTGCAGAGCTGGAGCCGGACCTACAAGATCCCCTTCAACATCGTCCGGCCATCGAACAACTACGGCACGCATCAGTACCCGGAGAAGCTGATCCCCAAGTCCTCCTGGCGCATGAAGCGGGGCCTGCCGGCCCTGATGCACGGCGACGGAAGCTACGTTCGCTCCTGGCTGCACGCCGAGGACACCGTTGCGGCCATCATGACCGTGCTCGAGGCCGGCGAGATCGATTCCATCTACAACGTCTCCGGCGACCTGCACTTGCGCAACATCGAGGTCCTGCAAAAAATCGCCGCAATCCTTGGGGTGCCCGAGGCCGAGGCCTGGATGCCGGTCACCGACCGGAGCGGACAGGACGTGCGCTATGCCATCGATGACCAGCGGGTTCGAAACCTGGGCTGGCATCCGATCCGGGATTTCGACGAGGAGCTGAAGAAGATCATCCACGAGATCGACTTCCAGCGCTTCATCTAGACCGGTCTCCGTTCAAGCGGTACCGGCCCGCGATCCGCGGAATAGTCATATCCGTAGGCGAGACCGTGCCAGGTCTCAGCGCGCAAAGGTTTCCTTGGTCGGCTTCGCCCAGGGCACGATCTTGGCGGCATGGACCCGAATTTGCCCGAAGCGGTAGTCCGCCTCCAGGCGAACCGGCAGCAAGGGCGCGCCGGCGACCGCTTCGGCGAGGTAGACCCTCACCTTTTCGGGGAAGTGCCTCTTGCGGATTTCGCTTTTCTTGAAGCCGGCGACCTTCTCGATCCGCACCAAGCATTCCATCGCTGTCCCGGCATAGGCCGCGTAGTCGGAGGGCGGCAATTTGGCCGAACCGACGTGGCTGAGCTTCACGCGGAACAACCGGCGCCCGTCATAGACCGGCCGCTCGCCATCGCAGCGGCCCTCGCGGGTGATGGCCTCGATGATGCTGAATACCGTCGTCAAGGGATCCAACGAGCCGTTGCGCAAGCCTTGCGGGACAGGATCGCGGTTATCGTTCTCCGGGGCCGGTTCTGCCCGAATCAAGGGACCATCGTTGCCCTTGTAGTTGACCCGCACCCATCGCTTCTTCCGGCCGTTCTTGAAGTAGTCGACGCTGTAGCTGGCCGGCACGACCTTAGCAGCGTCGCGGCAGCCATCGGCCCAGGAAACCAGCTTGAAGGATGTCAGGTAAGAGACGACGCCGTAAGGCTCGGCCGCCAGACGAAGGTCGAAGCAGTCATCGTAGAGACCAAGTTCGATGTCGGCCTTGGCGACTTGAAAGCCGCCCATATAGAGCTCGAAATGCGCCGTCAGGCCGGAGTTCGCCCCCACGGCCGGCGGCGCGGACAGGAATCCGCCCAAGGCCACAAGGAAGCAAGCGGCGATACCGGATTTCTTGATCCTGGGCTTAACCATGTTGGTCCTGCGCATGAGGTGATCGGGCGGTCCCTGAGGCCGCGCCCCAGCGTCTACAAAGCGCCATCGTCTCTCGTTGCTGGATAAGCAACTTGGCCTCTAGACCGATCTTATGCAAGGCCTAAAGGGAGTATCCCTCAGCCCAAAGATCACAAAGTGTTACATGGAGTTACGGCTGAATATTGAAGCCGAGAGGGATCCGAATTCGCGGAAGGTGCAAGGTCTTGACGCAGAAGTAACCAGCCCCCGAGGCCTTCCGAAGATGGACCTGGGCACTCTAGACGAGCCGATCCCAGCGCGGCCTCTCGAGCCGTGCCGCGACCGCCCTTGACAGGCGGAAGACGTTATGAGATCACTATATCAAGATATCCTTATATAGTGATTTTAGTCCGATCCAGCGATGGAACAGCTTCTACAGGGCCTGCGCGCCGTAGCCGAAGGAACCCGCCTTCGGATCCTGGGACTTTGCGCGCACGGCGATCTGACCGTGACCGAGCTGGTCGAGATCCTGGGCCAGAGCCAGCCCCGGGTCTCCCGGCACCTGAAGCTGCTGATGGAAGCCGGCCTCCTGGAGCGCAACCAGGAAGGCAACTGGGCCTACTATCGCTTGGCCCCCGAGGCCGAACTGGCGCGGCTGATCGTCGACCTGATCCCGGCCGAGGACCCGGCCCACGCGCTGGATCTGGAGCGGCTGCAAGCGGTCAAGCAGACCTACGAGGTCCAGGCGGCGGCCTACTTCCGCCGCAACGCAGCCAACTGGTCGCAGATCCGCGCCCTGCACGTCGACGAGGCCGAGGTCGACGCCGCGCTCGCGGAGGCCTTCGCGGGCGAGCCGATCGGCGACTTGCTCGATATCGGCACTGGCACGGGCCACGTCCTGAAGCTGCTGAGCGACCGCCTGACCAGTGGGGTCGGAATCGACCGTTCGCTGGACATGCTGAAGGTGGCACGATCCAACCTCTTCCGCGACGGCCTGCGGCACTGCCAGGTCCGTCAGGCCGACATGAAGCAGCTGCCCTTCCGGGCCGAGGGCTTCGACGCCGTGACCCTGCACATGGCGCTGCACTACGCGGAGCGGCCCGAGGACGCCCTGGCCGAGGCGGCGCGGGTCCTGCGCCCCGGCGGCAAGCTGGTGGTCATCGACTTCGCCCCTCACGAGCACCTGCAGCTGCGCGAGGAGCACGCCCATCGCTGGCTCGGCTTCTCGGAAGAGACCATCCAGGACCACTTCGCCCGGCTTGGCTTGGTCCCAGAGACGACCCGGCGGCTGGAGGGCGGGGCGATCACGGTGGTGCTTTGGAGCGCGCGGCGCCCGGCCAACGACGCGCTGGGGCGAGGCCCGGCCCGGGCTGCCGGTTAGGAGCAGACGAGATGACCCGCATGTCCCGGATATCCCTGGAGTTCTTCCCGCCGCAGAAGCCGCAGGCGGAGGCCGGCTTCTGGCAGACCCTTGAGAAGCTGAGCGGACTGCGGCCCGAATTCGTGTCGCTCACCTACGGCGCCGGCGGCAGCGACCGCGCCCGCTCGGACCGGATCCTGGGCGGCCTCCTGGAACGCGACCTGGCCGAGCCGGCCGCCCATATCACCTGCGTCGCCGCGCCACGGGGCGCCGTGGACGACTGCGTCCGCGCCTGGTCGCAGGCCGGGGTCCGGCGCCTGGTGGCTCTGCGCGGCGACATGCCGGACTTGGACGCGCCCTTTCAGCCGCATTCCCAGGGCTACGAGAACGCCGCCGATCTGGTTGCCGGGCTGAGACGGATCGGCGACTTCGACATCTCGGTCGCCTGCTATCCCGAGAGCCACCCCGATTCGCCCTCGACCCAGGCCGACCTGGACAACCTGAAGCGCAAGCTGGATGCCGGCGCGGCACGGGCGATCTCGCAGTACTTTTTCGATGCCGAGACTTTCCTGCGCTTCCGCGACCGCGCCCGGCGGGCCGGGATCACCCAGCCCATCGTCCCCGGCATCTTGCCGATCTTCCACTTCGGCAAGGTCCGGAATTTCAGTCAGCGCTGCGGTACCGCGGTGCCGGACTGGCTGGCCGCCCGCTTCGACGGCCTGGACGACGATCCTGAGACCCGTGATCTCGTTGCCGCGACAACCGCCAGCGAGCTCTGCCAGGCCTTGCTGCGCGAAGGCGTCGAGAGCTTTCACTTCTACACCCTCAACCGCGCCAAGCTGACCCTGGCGATCTGCCGGATGCTCGGCCTGCGCCCGCAACTGGAGGAGGCCGCCTAATGCGGACCCTGATCGAATCCCTGGAGCAACGGGTGTTGCTGACCGATGGCGCCGCCGCGCGCCGCCTCCGCGACGAGGACCTGGATGTCGGCCGGGATTTCTTCGGCGCAGAGGACCTCCTCGCGGTGCTCAACCTGACCCGCCCGGAACTGGTCCGCAGGACCCACGAGGCCTACCTGGAGGCCGGCGCGGACGTGATCCGGACCAACAGCCTGGGCGCCTCGCCTTTGAGCCTCGCCGGCCAGGGCTTCGCCGGGGAAGCCTTCTTCCTCAACCACGCCGCCGCCGAGATCGCCGCACAGGCGGTGGACAGCCTTCCCGGCCGCGGCCGGCGCCGCTTCGTCCTGGGCGTGGTGCGGGACGATGGCTGGGACGTCGCGCCCGCCGAGATCGAGGCCGCCGTGACGATCCAGGTCGAAGGGCTGCTTTCGGGCGGCGCCGACGGCATCACCCTCGATATCCTGCCCGGCGCCGGGCGGACACCGGTCTTCCTGCGCGGCGCGCGCCGGGCGGTGGAGAGCCTGAGCGCCCGGGCGCCGATCTTCTTGCAACGCGGCCCGGCCGGTCCGGATTTCTCGGGCTTGGCCAAGACCCGGGCGGACGGCGTCATCCGCTACCGCCACGGCCCCGCCGCCCGCACAGGCCTGCTCGCTGCGGCGATCGAGGACAGCGGGGTCAACCTGGTGGGCGGGGGCGACCTGCCGGAGGACACCGCGCGCCTCGACCGCCAGCTCCGCGGCCTGGCGGAGGACGGCTTCCGGCCCTACCTGCCGGCGGTGCGGCCGAGTTCGCCCGACCAGATCGAGACCCCTTCCAGCGTCCGCGCGGCGGCGCTGGATCCGGCCCTGGCCGGCTGATCCGGAGGAGTCTCTCGCCGTGCCCTTGAGCTCGGATCGCACCGAACGACTGGAAAGAGCCGCGGCCCAGCGCATCCTCGTCCTGGACGGTGCCATGGGGACCATGATCCAGGCGCGACGCCTCAGCGAGGCCGACTACCGCGGCACGCCCTTCGCCGGGCATTCGGTCGACCTCAAGGGCAACAACGACGTCCTCAACCTGACCGCGCCGGAGGCGATCCGCGAGATCCACCTGGCCTACCTCGAGGCCGGCGCCGACATCATCGAGACCAACACCTTCAACGCCACCGGCAT
>JASJAL010000319.1 GCA_030067055.1 Kiloniellales bacterium
GTCGGATGAAGATCGTCCGCGTCACCAGCCACGTGCTGCGCTACGAGCTGGAGGAAGAGCTCGGCTACTCCCAGCAGTACTTTACCCAGCGTACCGCGCACCTGGTCGAGGTCGAGACCGATGACGGCCTGATCGGCTGGGGCGAATGCTTCGGCGCCGGCAACGTCGCCCTGGCCAACAAGGCGATCGTCGAGCAGGTCATCCAGCCGATGATCCTGGGCATGGACGCTCTCGACCGCGAGGTCATCTGGCAGCGGGTCTACAACCTGCTGCGCGACCACGGCCAGAAGGGCATGCCGATCCAGGCGCTGTCGGGCGTCGATATCGCGCTCTGGGATATTGCGGGCAAGGCCGCGGGGCTGCCGATTTACAAGCTGCTGGGCGGGGCCTTCCGGGAGCGGGTGCCGGTCTACGGCTACGGCATGATGCTGCAGCGCCGGGACGATCTGGCCGATGCCTTCAAGGCCGAGGCGGCGGGCATCAAGGCGATGGGCTTCACGGCGACCAAGATGAAAGTCGGCCTGGGAGTCGCGCGGGACGTCGAGCTGGTCGAGGCCGCCCGCGATGGCATTGGGCCGGATATGCGGCTGATGGTCGACGCCAACCACGCCTTCGCCATTCACGACGCCCTGGCCCTGGGCCGCGAGTTGGCGCGCCTCGGGGTCTACTGGTTCGAGGAACCTGTGGCGCCGGAGGATCGGGCCGGCTACCGAGAGCTCAGGGCCAAGCTGGCGGTCAACATCGCCGGCGGCGAGGCCGAGTTCACCCGCTGGGGCTTCCGTGACCTGATCGATGGCCGTTGCGTCGACATCCTGCAGCCGGAAGTCTGCGGCCTCGGCGGCATCACCGAGTACCGCAGGGTCCTGGCCCTGGCCCAGGCCCAGCTCATCCCTGTGATCAACCACGTCTGGGGCTCGGGCGTGGCCCTGGCGACCAACCTCCAGCTGCTGCTGGCTCTGCCGGACATGCCGGGCGGCGCCCATCCCGAATCGCCCTACCTCGAGTACGACACCACGCCGAATCGCTTCAAGGACGGGGTCCTGGTTCGGCCGCTCGACATCGAAGGGCAGGTCCGGGATCACGGCGGGACCGCCGCGCCGCCGCCGGGTCCGGGCCTGGGCATCGAGGTCGACCGCGACTTCCTCGAAGCTCACAGCGTTGCCTGAATCCCAGATTTTGACCGATTTCTGGGCAGCTTCGGGTTAACGGACTAAATCACCTTGACCTGCCACCGGCTCCAACCCAAGCTAGCGGCCGCTGTAGATCCCGGCGCCGCGCCGGAGGCCGTGCTGTGTCTGGCCTGAGCCCGAGGCGGTCCGAGGTCACCAAAGAATTCGAGGGTCCGAGCGAAGGACCCCGGAGCGCATGAACAGGGAGGTAAGAATGAAGCCAGGAATCCTGAGGACCCTCGGCGTGTTGGCGCTGGCAGTCAGCACGGCGGTCGTCTTCTCGACGACGGCGGACGCCAAGAAGGTCCGCTGGAAGATGCACGCGGCCTTCGGCAAGAACGTCGCCGTGATCGGCCCGCCGCCGATTCGCGTTGCCGACGCCGTCAAGGCGATGTCGGGCGGCGACTTTGACATCAAGGTTTTCGAGCCCGGCGCGCTGGTCGGCGGCTACGCCTACTACGATCCGGTCAGCCAGGGCGCGATCGACGCGGCCTTCGGCACCCCCGGCGCCAACCAGGGCAAGAATTCGGCCTACAACTTCTTCTCGACCTGGCCTTTCGGCCCGGCCGCGCCCGAGTTCCTCGCCTGGTTCGTCTACGGCGGCGGCATCGAGCTGGCGACCGAAATGTATGCCCGGGACAACATCAAGTACCTGCTCTGCGGCATGATCCCGCCGGAGACCTCGGGCTGGTTCCGCAAGGAGATCACCAGCCTGGATCAGCTCAAGGGCCTGAAGATGCGTTTCTTCGGCCTTGGCGCCAAGGTGATGCAGAAGTTCGGCGTCTCGACCCAGCAGCTGGCTGGCGGCGACATCTACCCGGCGCTGGAGCTCGGCACCATCGACGCAACCGAGTTCTCCATGCCGGCGATCGACCGCTCCTACGGCTTCTATCAGATCGCCAAGCACAACTACTTCCCCGGCTGGCACCAGCAGTCCACGGCCAACGAGATCCTGGTCAACCAGGGCAAGTGGGACGAGCTGGAGGACGAGCACAAGGCAATGATGGAGACCGCCTGCAAGGCCCAGGTCATGGAGATGATCTCCGACGGCGAGTTCGCCCAGTTCAAGGCCATGCAGGACAACGTCAAGGACGGCGTCACCAACCACTACTGGCCCGACGAGGTGCTGACCAAGCTGAAGGGCGCCTGGGAAGAGGTCATCGCGGAGGAGGTCAAGTCCAACCCGGATTCCAAGACGGTCTGGGACTCGATCACCAAGTTCCGCGCAGATTACGAAATCTGGCGTGAATTCGGCTATCTGAAGTAGGGCGGAATCCAAGGCCGGTCGCCAATCGGCGGCCGGCCTGCGCCCGCAAAGCGCTCGGTGGTGATTGCGTCCGGTCAACCTTGGCCGCGGAAGCGGCGAAGGGTCACTCACCCGCCGCCTTTGCTGGCCGCCTGACCGGAAGGGGGAGCCGGCACCGGCATGAATGCTTTACTGAAGGCCGCGGATCTCCTGGACCGGATCCCGCGCTCGCTCGGCAAGATGGCGGCTTGGCTGATCCTGCCGCTGATCGCGATCATCATGTTCGACGTGATCACGCGCAAGATCGACTACTTCCGCATCGGCCTGTCGGAGCTCTCGTGGTACTGGCTGATCGAGCCGATCAAGCTGCAGGACATGGAATGGCATCTGCACGGCGTCCTGCTGCTGATGGCCTTCGGTTTCACCTACCTGATGAACGGCCACGTCCGCGTCGACATCTTCCGCGAGAAGCTGTCGCGCCGCGGCCAGGCCTGGGTGGAGTTCTGGGGCCTGCTGGTCATGGCGATGCCCTATCTGATCCTGGTCACCTACTTCGCCATCATTTTCGTCAAGATTTCGATACAGCAAGGCGAAGGTTCGGAGTCGCTGACCGGCATCACCCACCGATATATCGTCAAGTCCTTCACCGTCGTCGGGTTCACGATCGCGCTCAGCGCGGTGGTTGCGACTTTCATCCGGCTCAGCGTCTTCCTTTTCGGCGCCCCGGTAGCGCGGGCCCAGGTCGAACAGGATCTGCACATCTTCGCGCACGAGGACGAAGAGCAACTGGAAGAAGAGGCGCGGATCGTCGTCCAAGAGGCTGAAAGCGCCCACAAAGGGGAGCACTGAGCCGTGTGGGAAGTGCTCTACGACCATTTCTATGACTACCTCGGCGCCTACATGTTTCTGGCGCTGGCGCTGACCCTCTTCACCGGCCTGCCGGTCGCCTTTGCGATCGGTGGCGTGGCGCTGATCTTCGGCTTCCTGGGCATCGCCCTCGACATCATCGACTTCAACGAGTTCTTCATCATCCTGCCGCGCATCTGGGGCGGAGACGGTTCATCAGGCGCGGTGCAGAATCCGGTCCTGGTCGCGATTCCCTGCTTCATCTTCATGGGCACCATGCTGGAGCGCAGCCGGGTCGCCGCCGACCTGCTGCATATCCTGCAGGTCATGCTGAAGCGGATTCCCGGCGGCCTGGCGATGGCGGTCACGGTCATGGGCACGATCATGGCGGCGACCACTGGCATCATCGGCGCCTCGGTTGTCATGATGACCCTGCTGGCCCTGCCGACCATGCTGCAGCAGCGCTACCAGACGCCGCTGGCAACCGGCACCCTCGCCGCTTCGGCGACCCTGGGCATCCTGATCCCGCCTTCGATCATGCTGGTGCTGATGGCCAACCTGCTGGCGGTGTCGGTCGGCAACCTCTTCGTCGGCGCGATCCTGCCGGGGCTGGTGCTGTCCAGCCTCTACATGCTCTACATCCTGACGATCAGCATGGCGAAGCCGGACTGGGCGCCGCCGCTGCCCGACGATGCGATCCAGCTGGCGCCGACCAACCGCGGCCGGATGTACCTCTATGCCGGCCTCGTCGTGGCCATGATTGCCGCGGCCTGGGTTCTCGACCTGACCGAACTGAAAGGGGCCGCCAACTGGGGCCTGATCGCGTTCTTCGGCATCTTCGCAGCCTCGATGATCATCGGCCACCGCGAGGGCGACTCGCTCTTCGGGGCGATCCTCAAGGGCTTCATCCCGCCGATCTTCCTGGTGGTGCTGGTGCTGGGCTCGATCTTCGCCGGCTGGGCGACTCCCACCGAGGCCGCCGGCGTCGGCGCCTTCGGCTCGATCGTCCTGGCGCTCTTCAACCGGACGCTGAACCGGAAGGTGCTGACCGACGTGGTGCATCGCACCGCGCTGACCACCGGCATGATCTTCTTCATCTTCGTCGGCGCGACGACCTTCTCCTACATCTTCCGCGCGCTCTACGGCGAGGACCTGATCATCGAGTTCATCGAGTGGCTCGACCTGCATTCCTGGGCGCTGCTCTTCCTGCTGATGTTCGTGGTCTTCCTGCTCGGCTTTTTCTTCGACTGGATCGAGATCACCCTGATCATCCTGCCGGTCTTCGCCCCGGTGATTAAGGAGATCGCGCCCGACTTCGCCATGCATCTGGGCATGGAGGGCGCGCCCTTCGCCGCCGTGCAGCAACAGGCGATCTATTGGTTCGCCATATTGGTGGCGATTAACCTGCAGACCTCATTCCTCACTCCACCCTTTGGATTCGCGCTCTTCTACATGAAGGGCGTGGCGCCGCCCGAGGTCCGCATGCAGGACATCTACAAAGGCATCATTCCCTTCGTGATCCTGCAGCTGATCGGCTTGGCCGTGGTCATCGCCTTCCCGCAGGTCACCCTCTGGCTGCCCCAACTGATGCTGGAATGAGGCCGGACTGGGAGCAGTCTTGAGGCCCGCTGCGGGCCCTGCGTAACCCGGCTGCCACCACAGACCCCGCTGTCATCACCGGACTTGATCCGGTGATCCATCGTGCCGCCTGGTCGATGGATGCCCGGGTCAAGCCCGGGCATGACACTGGAGAAGCAAGTAGGTCGGTGGCCCGGAACCGCTACATCGTGGCGCCGATCTGCCAGGGGACGAACTCGTTGTCGCCGTAGCCCAGGGCTTCGGACTTGCTGGGCCGGCCCGAGGCGACCGCCAGGATGGTCTCGAAGATCTCCCGGCCCTTGTCCTCGATCGAGACGCCCTCCAGGACGTCGCCGCAGTTGATGTCCATGTCATCGGTCATGCGGGTGTAGACCTGCGAGTTGGTGGCCAGCTTGATCGAGGGTGCGGGCTTGTAACCGAAGGCCGAGCCGCGGCCGGTGGTGAAGCAGACCACGTTGGCGCCGGCCGCCACCTGGCCGGTGACCGAGCAGGGGTCGTAGCCGGGCGAGTCCATGAACACGAAGCCGCGGCGGTCGACCCGCTCGCCGTAGAGGTAGACCCCGCGCAGGGTCGTGGTGCCGCCCTTGGCCGCCGCGCCCAGGGACTTCTCCAGGATCGTGGTCAGGCCGCCGGCCTTGTTGCCGGGCGAGGGGTTGTTGTTCATCTCGCCGCCATTGCGTGCGGTGTAGTCCTCCCACCACTTGATCCGGGCGATCAGCTTCTCGCCGACCTCGCGGCTCTCGGCGCGCCGGGTCAG
>JASJAL010000040.1 GCA_030067055.1 Kiloniellales bacterium
AGGACCCGTTTCACGTCTCCCAGACGTGAAGCCTCCCTGTTCGACTTGCCGGGCCCGCGTGGCCCGGCTTTTTTTTACAGGTGCGGAAGCTGCGGCAAGGCCCAGAGGCAGAAGGGCTCGCAGAGGCACTGCGGCGCAAGAGGCCCGCCCCCGCCAGATGACGCCCGCCGCGGCCGCAGGAGTGCTCGGCTAAAGAAAGCTTCTCAGCCGGCCAGGCGCTTTTCCAGCAGCTTGTGGATCCGAGGCTGGAACACCGGCTGGTTCAGGTAGTTCATGCGCTTCGCCTCGCGCCGGCCTCGGGTCACGGTGTCCAGGATCAAGCCGCAGGCGAAACTCAGAAAGGCGAGCAGCATGATCCCGGTCGACAGCACCGCCGTTGGCAGGCGCGGGACCAGGCCGGTCTCGAAGAATTCGACGAAGATCGGCAGGGCAAGGCCAAGAGCCGTCGCAGCGAGCAGGACCGCGCAGGCCGTGAAGAAGCTGAGCGGGCGCTCCTCCCTCACCAGCTGCAGGATCGTCTGAAGGATCCTGATGCCGTCCTTGATGGTATTGAGCTTGCTCTCCGAGCCTTCCGGCCGATCCTTGTAGGCGACCGGCACCTCGGCAATGGGCATCCGCAATTCCAGGGCGTGAACCGCCAGTTCGGTTTCGATCTCGAACCCGGAACTGAGCAGAGGAATCGACTTCACGAAGCGCCGCGACATGACCTTGTAGCCGGACAGCATGTCGTCGATCCGCTTTCCGAAGATCGCGGCGACCAGGCCGGTCAGCAGCAGGTTGCCGAAGCGATGGCCGGGACGATAGGCCTTCTTGATGCGCGTCACGCGCTGCCCATTTACCAGGTCGAGCTGTTCTTCGATCAACCTGTCGACCATGGCCGGGGCCGCGGCGGCATCGTAGGTGTCGTCGCCGTCGACCATGATGTAGATGTCCGCCTCGACATCGGCGAACATCCGCCGCACGACATTGCCTTTTCCCGCCAGGGGCTCGCGCCGCACGATCGCGCCGGCCGCGGCCGCGGCCTCGCCGGTGCGGTCCGTGGAGTTGTTGTCGTAGACGTAGACCTCGGCGCCCGGCAGTGCGTCCCGGAAGTCCTCGACCACCTTGGCAATCGCGGCTTCCTCGTTGAAGCAGGGCACGATAACCGCGATGTCGGATTCCAGTATGTTCAATGTACTCGATTGAGACAACTTGGCCCCCGACGGCTTATTTGCCTGAGCTATTAGGTATCTAAATCGTGAAAAATCAATAAAGTTGTATATTGGTTAAATAAATCCCGCCGTCGATGGCCGGCCGAAACAAACGGCCCGAGGGTGCAGCGCGTCTGTTTGCCGGGTCTTCGACAGCCCAACGGCCTCGGTCTTTCCCGGCCCGTGATTAACGGGACGTTACCGGACGGCACCTAGACTGGCCGGGCACGACAGCCCGTCCAATCAGCCGATCACAGCGAGCCGCAGAAGATGAGGCAGACCCTCGGAGAGATGGTGAGGTTCGGCGTCATAGGAATCGTCGCGACCTTCGTTCATGTCGGGATGGTGGTGTTCCTCGTGGAAGTGCCGGACCTTGAGCCGGTCTGGGCGAATGTCCTCGCCTTTCTCACTGCCTTGCCCGTGTCCTACTTCGGGAACTTCCACTGGACCTTTGCCGCCGAGGGACAGCACGGCCGCCGGGTTCCCCGCTTCGTCTGTACTCAGACCTTCGGCTTCGCAAGCAGCCAGACGATCATGTTCGTCGTGGTCGAGGTCCTGAGGATGCACTACGGCATCGCCCTGACGGCAGTGCTCATGACCATTCCCCTTGTGTCCTATCTCTTGAGCCGTAAGTGGGTGTTCGCTCACTCCGGCCCCGGGAAGCCTGCGGATCTTCGCTCGAGGTAGCTTCGGCCGGCGGAGGATCTCCGGAATTTTCCTCATGCTGAGGAACTGGCCGCGCGTGCGCGATCGTCCAGTGCCTTAGGGCCCCTGCACCACGATCTGCAACCGATTCAACCGCTGGAGCCGAAACGTCATTTTGCGCAGTTCTTGCTGATCCGGAGACCTCAGCAAGACCGCCAACCGCTAAAGCGAAGGCGCCGACGCAACGTGGGAGTTGGATTCAGTTCGGACGCCGGTGCACGATCGGGATCTTCTGCAGAGAGCCGATGTCAGTCGCCTTGGCCCGGCTCCGCCGCGGGTGTGGAACTTTCGAATTCGCGTTGGCCCAGAAGGGTTCCAGCCTGGCCGCGAAGCCGCTCCGTCACGTCCATGAAACTGTAGAGGCGATCGTTGTCCCGATAGGCGTAGTTGCGGTCGGGAAGCAACGGCAAGGCCGTGCCGAAGTATTGGTTGAACACGAGCCTGAAGGTGTTGACCGGAGTCATGTCTCGGTAGGTGAGAGAACTCCCCGAGCCGGGCAGGTAGAGGGCGTGCAGGATCCCCATCTTCTCGCGCAGTTCCGCGTCCGTGGCTTTGGTCCAGTTCACGGGACTGACGTCCTTTCCAAGACCGTCGATCTCGTTGCCGGCGTAGGGCGCCGGCCAGGGCCCTTCGTCGGCCTGGATAATGATGATGGGCTCCACAGGCGCATTCCGCTTCAATGAGCGAACCAGATCGAGGATCAGGCGGTTGGTGAACTCGACCTGGGCAATGTAGTTCTCCTGCCGGCTCCGCCCCGCCACGACCCTTCGATCCAGACAGCTGCCGTCGCGCCCGAAGACGAAGGGCGGATGGGGCAGCAAGAAGTGGGCAAAGACGAACTTCGGCCCCTCCGTGCGCGACGCTTCATCCAGCCAAGCGAACTTGCGCTCGACGCGGTCGCATTGCTGCTGGCGGGTGTTGAAGGCATAGGCGCCGAAGAGCTGGCCGGTGAAACCGACGAAAGACTTGCCGAAGTAGACGCGGAAAAACTCGGGCGCGGCCCACCAGTTGTAGTTTTCGTCGGCCGTGCGATTGGTTCTGGTCGGGTTCCACCAACTTCCGAAATGCAGGAAGCGGTATCCCTGAGGACGCAGGAAGCGGTGTATCTGCGTGTCTTCGAGCAGATGGTAGAGCGGGCGCCAATCGCCCGAGTTCTCGCCGAGCACCGCGGTCAGATCATCGAGATAGTTGAGGTTCAGGCTCGACGCCAGTGAATGCGCCGTCCGCTGGTAGTTGGCATAGGCGGGATCCGGAAAGAAGAACCCTTCCGCTTCGAGCGCCTCGACAAAATCGACGTTCTCGAAGTCATAGACTTCGCGCAGTTGGTCCGCGCTGGCGTAGCGGTCGAGCACGATGTAGTAGATGTCGCGCTTCGGCCCCGTAACCTCTCCTTGGCCCTGGGGCAACGGGCCGGCCACTAGGCCGACCAGATCGTCACTGGGGTTCTCGGAATTGGGAATCAAGAACGCCGAGAGCTCGAACAGGGTGACAAACAAGCCCGCAGAAAAGAACGCATTGCCCAAGAGGCTGACGTTCCCCGAGGCAAAGCGCGACCCCAGGGCGAACAAGAACAGCGTCGTGAAGACGGTGAACCAGGCGACGAAGAGCAAAGCGTTGAGACCCGGCCAGCCGGCAACTTCCGCACCCCATTCCAGCAGATACCGCGGATAGAACAGCATCGCCGCCAAGACAGCGGCCGCGAACGCCCCCCTGTGCCGGTCCCGCAGGAGCAACGACAGGAGGGTCTGGATGACGGCGACGATCAGCACCGATAGAGCGACGCTTGGCAGAACGTCCTGCAGGAGCAGCCTGTCGACGTTGCCAGAGAAAAGGTCGAGTGGTGCAACGAGACCCAGGACAACAGGATAGAGCGGCAGGGCGAGCGGACCTTCACCCAAGCTCCGTTCGCCGGCTCGGTCAGGCTGATCAGGCACGCCGATACCAGACAAGAAGCCGCTGATCGGCAGCCAAGTGCTTGCGTTGCACGATCTCGGCGTGATCCTGCAGAAGACCGAGGAAGGTCTCTTCGGAATAGTCCGGAAAAATATCTTCACGCAGCGCCAGCATACGGGCCACCTGCGGATCCGTCTTGGGCACGAACTCGATCACACCCTGGGGCGCCAGATCCAGGAGCCAGCGCAGAACATCGGCCAAGGGAACGTTCCTGCCGATGACCAAGTGATGAATGAATGCCAGAGCAACCAGCGCATCGGCCCTGGCGCGCGCCTTCAAGGATTGCCTTTCGGCTCCGTTCCAGCCCTGGTCGGGACTCGGGTTGGCAGCATCCAGATAGAGCGGCGTCAGATTGAGCCCGCGCTCCGTCGCGCGTCTGAAAGCCTGATCCAGGGCCTGATGATCGATGTCGAAGCCGACCACCTGTGCGGCACCGGACTTGAGCGCCAGCTCTGAGTATTCGCCGGTGTTGCAGCCGAGATCCCACAACATCTCAGGCTTGGTGGCGGCGGCAAAGTCACGGATGAAGTCGGCCTTGGCCCTGTGGTCCGCATCCGTGTAGTTGTTCTCGAGGTCATAGCGTGACCATACGCTCGGCGCCTTGTCCTGCGGCCGCAGCTTCGCAATCCAGGTCCTCAGCTGGGTCAGGATCGACAGATAGGCGGATTTCGGCAGCGGGCGCTGCTTGGCGTTGCGCAGTTTTGCGGCGTCGCCGGAGGTCGCCGCCAGCTGAAAACGGGCCGGCATGACGACATGCATCAGCAGGCTGGGGCGGATCTTGTGGCGCCAGCGCAGCAGCCGGTTCAATTCGACCGCCGTGATGCCCTCCTGACCGCCCCGGTACCAGGCGTTGTGGTGCAGGCCGAAAAGCGCCCTCAGCAGCAGCGGATTGAGAAACTGCTCGCAGAACTGGCGATGGCCTTGCCAATACTCCCCTTCGCGGTAGGGACGAAAGGAAAGATAGTCGATGAAGACCGGAACCGCGCCGCGGAACTGGACGTTGTAGGCACTGGCGTCCGAAAGGACGACATCGCGCTCCATAGCTTCAAGCTGGAGGTCGAGGTGCGCGAGCGCCGCCGCCTTCAAGCCTTCGAAGGGCCATTCGTAGGGATATGAGACGAGCGGCAGCCTCGGGTGCTCAAGGACATAGGAGGATTCCTGCCCGTCCGGACCCAGGCAGCTCTTGTCGACCTCCTCGGCCGCAACCAACCGTCCGGCCTCGATGAAGGGTGTCAGAGCCCGGCTGGCCTTCACGGCTTCGTAGTCTGCGGCGGCGAAAGGCGTGACGGTCCGGAGAATTCGACCGTCGACGGCATAGACCCGTCCGGACGGATCCCGGAACGAACCGGCGATGATTCCCACGTGAGATTTACTCTTCTTGCTGGGGTTCGCGGTCGGCGTCCAAGGTTTCGGCGGTCCTGCCGGTGAAGACTTCCTTCAGCTTCTTCCAATAGAGCCGAAGGAACATGAGACCACCGGCCAGGCCGGCGATCAGGCCTTGCAGGAGAATACTTCCAGTACCGGGATCCAGATAGGCGAAGGCGTCCGGCACATAGGCAAAGACGGCCAGGAGCGTCCAGCACAGCAGCCCGGGTCTGAAAACGGCCGAGGAACCCATGTGTTCACCCTCGCTGAAAGCGCTGGATTTCCGGCGATCCGGGCTCCAACGGAAGGTCCTGCAATAGCACTGTGACCTTAAACCTCGGTAAAGACCCTCCTTGCCGCTCTGCGCCCTTCGAGTGGTCGCGTCGCCGGGCCCTCGCCGCCGCCGCACGCCCGGGTAGCGAAGGATTTTCTTCACCAAAGGCCGCTACGAAAACCAGACCGAAAAGCCCGAACTTCGGCCGGCCGATGCCGAAATCGGCACCGCCATGACCGGCCGACCTCCGAGCGAAGGGAGATGAGGAGCAAGATGGCGACCGCCGCCCTGGAGAGACCTTCGCCCAGTCGACTAGAAAGAAGCCTGAGCTTCGCCCGTGTGACCTTGCGGCATCATGCTTGGTTCGTGCTGGTCGCAGGCGGCTACGCTGCCGGCGTCGTGCTCCTGCTCGAGGCCCTGGATCGGCCTTACAGGCTTGCCGACCGCTTCTACCTCTTGACCGCCATGCTCCCGCTGGTGATCGCCGGACTCTCGGTGGTCATCGGGCAGGCCGTCTACAACCTGCTGCATGTGCGGCCCTTCTGCGCAAAGGATCTACTTCGCAGCCTGCGGAACGACGAAAGGTTCCGCCTGAGCCGGATCGCCTACGCCCTGGTCCCGATACTCATCGTGATCGTCTTCCAGTCCGCCTTCACGTCCTTCAAATCCTCCATCACGGACGTCAAACCCTTCGCATACGATGTCCTCTTCATGGAGATCGACCGGTGGCTCCACTTCGGGACGCAACCCTGGCAGTGGCTGCAGCCCATCTTCGGCTATCCGATCGTCACGTCCGTGATCAGTTTTGCCTACAAGTTCTGGTACGGCGTCTTCTATCTGATCTTTTTCTGGATGGCCTTCAGCATGAGCGATCCCGCGCTTAGGGCCCGCTACCTCTTGAGCTACCTGCTGTGCTGGACTCTGATCGGAAGCTTCGCCGCCCTGCTACTGTCGTCGGCGGGACCTTGCTTCTACGGCTACGTGGTCGAGGGTCCGAACCCCTACGCGCCCCTGATGGCCTATCTGAACGACGCCGAGGCGCAGTACAAGAACTGGTCGCTCTTCGCTCAAAACTACCTCTGGGAAGCCTACCAGCATGAAGAGACGCTCGAGGCGGCCAGCGGGATCTCCGCGATGCCGAGCATGCACGTGGCGATCGCTGCGCTGCAGGCGCTCCTGGGTTGGAAAATCAGCCGACGCGCCGGCATCATACTGACCGCTTACTGCGTCATCATCATGATCGGATCGGTGCACCTGGGCTGGCACTACGCGATCGACGGCTACGTCTCGATCCTGGCGGTGGTCGCGATCTGGAAGGGAGTCGGCTGGGCGCTGCGCTTCCATCCCTCCTTCGCCTGGGCCGAAGGAGACGGCGCTTCGGAGGAGGCGGCCGAGGCGGCGCCGGCCCGTTGACGGCGCGAGCCCGGGCAGCTTCTGCGCCCGACTGCCCCCCGCGACCTCACATGTAGAGCTTTTCGCCTTCCAGGCCGGTGTAGAGGTCGGCGACCTCTTCACCGTAGCCGTTGTAGAGCACGGTCGGAACCTTCTGCTGGGTGGCGATATCGGTCTCCATGGCCTGGCTCCAGCGCGGGTGCGAAACCTCTGGGTTCACGTTTGCCCAGAAGCCGTACTCCTTGGGCTGAACCTCCTCCCAGAAGCTGACCGGACGTTTGTCGGTGAACTCGAAGCGGACCAGGCCCTTGGACGACTTAAAGCCGTACTTCCAGGGCAGCGCGATCCGGAGCGGGGCGCCGTTCTGCTTCGGGCCGGGCTTGCCGTACATGCCGGTGACCAGGAAGGCCAGGTCGTGGGTCGCCTCCTCGATGGTCACGCCCTCGACGTATGGCCAGGGATACCAGGGCGCGCTCTGGCCACTGGCGACCTCCGGGTTGTGGAAACTGACCAACTTGACGTATTTGGCCGAGGCCAGGGGCTTGGCCAGCTCGACCAGGGACTTGAGCGGGAAGCCGCTCCAGGGCACAGCCATGGACCAGGCCTCGACGCAGCGGTGCCGGTAGAGCCGCTCCTGCAGCGGCATCTTGGCCAGCAGGTCGTCGATGCCGATCTCGAAGGGCTTCTCGACCAGGCCATCGATGGCCACCGTCCAGGGCCGGATCGGCAAGTCCTGAGCCTTGCGCCAGATGTTCTTGGAGGAGCCGAATTCGTAGTAGTTGTTGTAGGTGGTGGCGATCTCCTCCGGCGTCGGCTCGCCGACGATCTTGTAGCGGAGGTTGCGCTGGAAGGGATAGAGCGCGGCCGAGGGATCGGTCTCGGCGGCCTGGGCGCTGGAAACCGCGCCGCCGGTCTCGGGCGCCGCCTGGGACGCGACCTGCTCGTCCTCACCGCAGGCGGCCAGCAGGCCGGAGGCGCCGAGGACGATCGGCCCGGCCGCGGCAGCCTTGATGATCCGACGGCGGTTGCGGAAGACCTCTTCGGGGGTCGCTGCACTCTCGGGCAGTTCCCAGCCACGTTTGATCCTGATGAGCATTCGGCACGTCTCCCTCTAGGACTTCGACAGAGCTAGTCGCTTTCCCGACGCGGCGCAATTCAACGATCCGCGAGCGAAACGCGAGCTGACCACGAAGCCGTTAAGGTAAGCCGAAGCTGAAACCGAGAACCGGCGGAATCCCGCTACTCGAGCAGGCTGCGCAGCATCCAGGCGGTCTTCTCGTGCACGGTCATGCGCTGGGTCAGAAGGTCGGCGGTGACCTCGTCGCTGCCGTCCTCGGCCGCCGGGAAGACCGAGCGGGCGGTCTTGGCAACGGTCTCGTGGCCCTTGACCAGCTCGCGGATCATGTCCTCGGCCTTGGGCACGTTCTCCGACTCCTCGATCGCGCTCAGCTTGGCGTAGGCGGCGTAGCTGCCAGGGGCATAGGCGCCCAGGGCCCGGATCCGCTCGGCGATCTCGTCGACCGCAGTGGCAAGTTCCGTGTACTGATCCTCGAACATGATGTGCAGCGTCTGGAACATCGGGCCGGTGACGTTCCAATGGTAGTTGTGCGTCTTCAGGTACAAGGTGTAGCTGTCGGCAAGGACGCTGGACAGTCCGTCGGCGATCTTGGTCCGACTATCGGCGGGAATGCCGGTGTCGATCGGAAAGCTCATCGTGACCCCCATGCTGGATTCAGCTGTCCACAATTCCGGACAACCACCAATATATGGTCGCGATGCCGGTCAGATACAACATTCTTTAGAACGATTTTAGTTTATCGGAAAACTCATTGAGCGGGCTTCACAACCGCCCTGGGTGAGAGCAATCATGTCACGGCCCGCAGCTCGACGCTGCCGAGCGGGCCGAAGTCGGCCAGGGCCGTCTGTCCCGGATGCATGTCCTTCAGGCCGGTGACCACGCCAGTGGTGACCACCTCCCCGGCCAGCAGCCCGCCGCCGCGCCGGGCCCGGTCGTTGGCCAGCCAGGTCAGAGCCGCCAGGGGATGCCCCAGGGCATTGGCGCCCTGACCGTCGGTCACCAGCTTGCCATCGATCCGCAGTTCGACTCGCTGGGCCGCAAGGTCGAAGTCGCGCCAAGCGGCGCTGCCCCGACCGAGGAGGAGCAGGGCGTGGGCGGCGTTGTCGGCGATCAGCTGGACCGCGCCGACTTCCGACCAGGCCGCGCCATAGCTGCTGGTCACCACCTCGATCGCCGGGTAGGCGAGGTCGACAGCGGCCGCGACCTCGTCCTGTCCGTAGGGCTCGCCTCGCGGTGGCAGGGGATCGCGGAGTCGGAAGGCGAACTCCGGCTCCAGCAGGTGGAAAATGTAGTCCGCCGGTGCGAAGACTGCCGGGCTCTCGAGCAGGCCGGTCTCCAGGACGCGTCCGGCAAAGGGCTCGCCGACGCCCAGGGCATGCTGCGCTAACTCGCTGGTGCAGCCGATCTTGTAGCCCCGCGGCGTCGCGCCCCAGGCCTGGATCAGGGCCGCCTGAACCTCGTAGCCCTCATCCAAGGTTGCCGGCCGCAGCTGTTCCGGGAGGCCGTCGTCGAGGGGCCGGCAGCTTTGCCGCGCCGTCAGCAGGAGCCCGGCGGCGGTCCGGGCGTGGTCGCTGATCGCGCCCTCGCCCCGCCCGCACCCCGGGTCATCCGTGTTCATGTCGCCCTCAGTCTGTTTCAGTGTGCCGCGTCGTCGCTCTGTCGCGCGGAAATCACCTTGTCCGCCAGCTTGCCGATCAGCTCCTGCAGGTGGTCGAAGGCGAACTCGTAGGTCCCGACACCCAGGGTCAGCGAGCGCAGCTCGACGATGAGGTCGTGGATCTCCGACTGCGGCATGTGCGCCTGCACGACGTCCCAGCCCTGCCAGCCCTGCTTGCCGTCGAAGCCGAGGATCTGGCCGCGCCGCCCGCTGATCAGGCCGTGCACCCGCGAGGTGAAGTCGCTCGGCACCGAGATCTTGACCAGGAAGATCGGCTCCAGCAGCACCGGGTCGCACTGCGGCATGCCCTCGGACATCGCCAGGCGGCCCGCCGTCTTGAAGGCCTGGTCGGAGCTGTCGACCGAATGGTACTGGCCGTCGTAGAGATTGACCGCGACGTCGACCACCGGAAAGCCCAGAGGCCCGCTGCCGAGGTACTCCTTCACCCCGGTCTCGACGGAGGGGATGTACTGCTTGGGCACGCTGCCGCCGACCACGGAATCGCTGAACTCGAAGCCGCTGCCCCGCGGCAGGGGTTTGATCTCGACGTGGACGTCGCCGAACTGGCCGTGCCCGCCCGATTGCCGCTTGAAGCGGGAATGCTGCTTGATGCCGCGGCGGATGGTCTCCTTGTAGGCGGTCAGGGGCGGCGAGAGCGTGACCTCGACGTGGGACTTGCTCTTCAGCCGCTCGGCGGCGACCCGCAGGTGAATCTCGCCTTGCCCCCAGATCAGCATCTGATGGGTATCTGGATTGTGCTCCAGCCCCAGCGACGGGTCCTCTTCGATCAGGCGGCCGATGCCGCCGGTCAGCTTGACGTCGTCCTGCCGGTTGACCGGCGCCACAGCCATGGAGAAGACCGGCTTCATCGGCTCCGGCCAAGCCATGCCGGACTCCGTGTCGCGGCCCTTGGCGGTCACCAGATCGCCGGCCTGCAGATCCTCCATCCGTCCCAGCCCGACCACGTCGCCGGCGGATGCCTGGCCCAGCTTCTCGCTGTGCCCGCCCATTAGCCGGAACAGCCCCGAGGGCCGCTCGCCGGCGATCGCGGTCCCTTCGGCGAGCGTGCCGTCCCAGACCCGCGCCAGGCTGAGCTTGCCGGTATGGGCCTGGTAGAAGGTCTTGATCACGGTCGCGGTGAAGCCCTCGCCGCCCAGGGGGATCGCCAGGCGCTCGGCGGTCTTGGACGCCTCGGGCGTCTCGTGGCGCAGGGCCTTCCAAAGCCGGGTAATGCCGTTGCCGGGCTCGGCGGCGCCCAGGAGGACCGGCACGATCAAGTCGTCCTGCAGGTCCTTGGTCAGCTGGTTGTAGATCTCGTCGCTGGGCGGGACCACGTCTTCCAGCAGCTGCTCGAGCAGGGTGTCGTCGAAATCGGCCAGGGATTCCAGCATCTCTTGCCGGGCCTCGGACTCGCGGTCCTTGATGGTATCCGGCATCTGGACCAGGTCCGAGCTGCTGTTTTCGTTGTACTTGTAGGCCCGCTCGCTCGCCAGATCGACGAACCCGCTGATCTGGTCGCCGTCGCGGATCGGCACCTGGCGCAGCACCAGGGGCTTGGAGGACACGCTCTGCAGCGCCGAGAGCACGTCGCGAATGCGCGAGCTCGCCTTGTCCATCTTGTTGATGAACAGCATGTGCGGGATGTCGTAGTCGTCCAGGAACTTGAACAGGGGCGCCAGGGTCAGGGCGCGGCTTTCCTCGGGATCGGCGACCACGATGGCGACGTCGGCGGCCATCAGGGCGTTGTAGGACTCCTGCGCCAGCTCGATCGAGCCGGGACAGTCGAGCAGGGTCCAGGGCTCGCCCAGGTAGTCGCAGTGCGCCACGTTGAGCTCGACCGACATCTGCCGTTCCCGGGCCTCGACGCTGGAATCGCCGACGGTGTTGCCCTCGCGCACCGTGCCCTTGCGCCCGATGGCGCCGGCGTGATGCAGCAGCGCCTCCATCAGGGTCGTCTTGCCGCTGGTATAGGTGCCAACGAGCGCGGCGCAGCGTGGTCCCGAGACCGGCTTCGTGGTCATGCTTTCCTCCCTGTCGCTATCCGCCCTTCGGCGGGTTGTTCTTGCCTGGGGTGAGCTTAGCCCAATGTTCTCGAAGAGGACACCGGCCTTGCAAGAGAAAAGGCCCGGAATCGGGCAGCTATAGGGCGAATCCGGCCTTGGCCGAGGCATACAGTGGTAAAGACGCCAGCACCGCTCACGACCACCTGTCATGCCCGGACTTGATCCGGGCATCCATCGAGCAACTTGCGCCAAGGATGGCCTCGTCAAGCCCGGCCGTGACCGCGGAGATTGTGGCAGATAGGGACCGCGATTGAGCAACCGCAGGGCCTAGTCGGTCAGGGCCTCGCAGGCGCGTTTGATGCGGGCACAGGCCTCGCGCAGGGCCTCTGTCGAGGTCGCGTAGGAGATCCGGAAATAGGGTGACAGGCCGAAGGCCTCGCCCTGGACCGCGGCCACCCCTTCGGCCTCCAGGAGATAGGTCACGAAGTCGCCGTCCGACTTGATAGCGGTGCCGGCCGGGGTCTTCTTGCCGATGGTCCCGGCGCAGGAGGGGTAAACGTAGAAGGCGCCCTCCGGCTTGTGGCATTGCAGCCCCGGGCAGGTGTTCAGCAGCTCGACCACGAGGTCGCGGCGCTCCTTGAACACGGCGTTGCGCTCGGCGATGTAGTCCTGCGGGCCGGACAGTGCCTCGACCGCCGCGGCCTGGCTGACCGAGGAGGGATTGGAGGTGCTCTGCGACTGCATCTTGGACATCGCCTTGATCAGCTCGACCGGACCGCCGGCGTAGCCGATCCGCCAGCCGGTCATGGCGTAGGCCTTGGAGACGCCGTTGACCGTCAGGGTGCGGTCGTAGAGCTCCGGCTCGACCTGGGCCGGGGTGACGAACTCGAAGCCGTCGTAGACCAAGTGCTCGTACATGTCGTCGGTCATCACCCAGACCTGGGGATGAGCCTTGAGGACGTCGGTCACGGCCTTCATCTCGTCGTGGCTGTAGGCCGCGCCGGTCGGGTTCGAGGGACTGTTGAGGATCAGCCACTTGGTCTTGGCCGTGATCGCGCTCTCAAGGTCCTCGGCGCGCAGCTTGAAGCTGTTGTTCTGCGAGCAGGGCACGGCGACTGGCTCGCCTTCGGCCAGCAGCACCATGTCCGGATAGGAGACCCAGAAGGGCGCCGGGATGACCACCTCGTCGCCGGGATCCAGGGTCGCCATCAGGGCGTTGTAGAGCACCTGCTTGCCGCCGGTGCCGACGGTGATCTGCTCGGGCTTGTAGTCCAGGCCGTTGTCGCGCTTGAATTTCTCGGCGATCGCCGCCTTCAGCTCGGGCGTGCCGTCGACCGCCGTGTACTTGGTCTCGCCGCGCTCGATGGCAGCGATGGCGGCCTGCTTGATGTTGTCCGGGGTGTCGAAGTCCGGCTCGCCGGCGCCGAGGCCGATGACGTCGCGGCCGGCGGCCTTGAGCTCGCGAGCCTTCTGGGTCACTGCGATGGTCGGCGAGGGCTTGATCCGTGACAGTCGCTTCGCGATCTGGGCCATATCCCCGCTCCTTCCGCCATCGCCCTGAACCTGCCGGAACCTAACCGGGGCGGGCCGGCCTTGGCAACGGCAAAGCCTGGCGCGACGGCCTTACCTGCGGCCGGAGCCGATCCGGGAGGCAGGGCGATTGTGCGATGGCCCGATCTTTGGAAGAGTGTGGCCAAGACCTGGCGGCCACACCGTCCAATGAACCTATGGATCAGGGAGGATTCCAGTTGCGACGTGCCCCATTCCTATTGTGCCTTGGCTTTGTGGTTTTCGGCCTGGCGGCCCTGGCGATGCCCGGCGGCGCGAAAGCCGTGGACGACATCACCTTCGACGCCTTCTACGGCAAGTGGAAGGGCAACGCCGTCGCGGAGGAGCCGCCCGGGTCCTTCCTCGGCTTCACCAGCCGCGACCTGGACATCGTGATCGGACCCAAGGGCAACGGCTTCAACCTGAACTGGACCACGATCATCTACCCGGAGGAAGAGGGCAAGGAAGTCCGGCGACGCAACGCCCAGATCGACTTCGTGCCGAGCGGCAAGTCCGGCGTCTTCCAGGCGGTGGGGCGGGAGGATCCGCACAGCCCGAACGGCTACGTCTGGGCCCGGATCGAAGGTCAAACGATGCGCGTCAACTCCCTAACCATCGACGAGCGGGGGCTCTATACCCTGCAGGTCTACAAGCGGACCCTGACCGGTCGCGGCATGGAGCTGTACTTCGTCTCGATCACCGAGGACCAGCCGCAACGCTCGGTCAAGGGCCGCCTGGTCAAGGTCTCGAACTGAGGACCTCTGAGGAAGGCCTGCCGGTATTCAAAGCCGGGTCCGGCGCAGCCTCAAAGCGTTGCCGATGACCGAGACCGAGCTCAGGCTCATGGCTGCGGCGGCGATCATCGGGCTGAGCAGCAGGCCGAATACGGGATAGAGCGCGCCCGCCGCCAAAGGCACGCCCAAGGCGTTGTAGACGAAGGCGAAAAAGAGGTTCTGGCGGATGTTGCCGAGGGTCGCCCGGGACAGCCGTCGGGCCCGAAGGATGCCGGCGAGGTCGCCCCGGACCAGGGTCACGCCGGCGCTTTCGATCGCGATGTCGGTGCCGCTGCCCATGGCGATGCCGACGTCGGCGGCGGCCAGCGCCGGCGCGTCGTTGACCCCGTCTCCCGCCATGGCAACCACCGCCCCCTCGGCCTGCAGCCGCGCGACGGCGGCCGCCTTGTCGCCGGGCAGGACCTCGGCCTCGAACTCCGCAATGCCCAGGCGCTCGGCCACGGTTTCGGCGGTGGTCCGGTTGTCGCCGGTCAGCATGACGATCCGAAGGCCTTCGCGGCGCAGCCCCTCGAGCGCGGCTGGCGTGGTCGCCTTGATCGGGTCGGCGACGCCGATCAGACCCGCCAGCCTGCCGTCGACGGCGAGGTAGACGACGGTCTGGCCTTGGGCGCGCAGGGCCTCTGCGCGTCCTCCATCTCCAGGGTGGCCCAGGCCGAGATCGGCCAAGAGCTGGGCATTGCCCAGGGCGACCTCGCGACCGGCGATTCGGCCTCGCACGCCCTTGCCGGTCTCGGAGCTGAAATCCTCCGCCCTGTTCAGGACCAGTCCGCGGTCCTCGGCGGCCTCCAGGATGGCCCGGGCCAAAGGATGCTCGCTGCCCCGCTCCAAGCTTGCCCCCAGGCGCAGCAGCTCGCCTTCGTCGAAATTCTCGCCCGGCTCGATCGCCGCGACCACCGGACGGCCCTCGGTCAGGGTGCCGGTCTTGTCGACCACCAGGGTATCGACCCGCTCCAGGCGCTCGAGCGCCTCGGCATCCTTGATCAGCACACCGGCCTGGGCGCCGCGACCGCTGCCGACCATGATCGACATCGGCGTCGCCAGGCCGAGCGCGCAGGGACAGGCGATGATCAGCACCGAGACCGCCGCGACCAGGGCGTAGGCCAGGCTCGGCGGCGGCCCGAAGAGCGCCCAGAGCCCGAAGGCGATGACCGCGACCGCGACCACCGCCGGCACGAAGACGCCGGCGACCCGGTCGGCGACCCGCTGGATCGGCGCCCGCGAGCGCTGGGCTTGGGCCACCATCTGGACGATCCGCGCCAGCAGGGTCTCGCTGCCGACGTGCTCGGCCCGCAGCACGAAGCTGCCGTTGCCGTTTAAGGTACCGCCGATAACCTTGGCACCGGGCGCCTTCTCGACCGGCAGGGCCTCGCCGGTCACCATCGATTCGTCGACCGCGCTGGCGCCCTCCACGACCTCGCCGTCGAGCGGCACCTTGTCGCCCGGCCGGACGCGCAGGAGATCCCCGACCTCGACCAGCTCCAGCGGCAGCTCCTCGTCGCGGCCCTCGGCGGTGAGGCGCCAGGCCGTCTTGGGCGCCAGGTCGAGCAGGGCGCGCAGCGCGTGACCGGTTTTTTCTCGCGCGCGCAGCTCCAGGACCTGGCCAAGCAGCACCAGAACGACGATGACGGCGGCGGCCTCGAAGTAGACGCCGACCGCGCCCTGGACGTCGCGAAAGGCGGCCGGGAAGATCCCCGGCGCTGCAGTGGCGACCAGGCTGAAGACGTAGGCCGTGCCAGTGCCCAGCGCGATTAGGGTGAACATGTTGAGGTTGCGGCTGACCAGGGAGGCCCAGCCGCGCTGGAAGAAGGGCCAGCCGGCCCAGAGCACCACCGGCGTCGCCAGCAGCAGCTGCACCCAGGTGGAAATCCGTGCCGGCACGACCTCGGCGAAGGTCGGCAGCATATGCCCCATGGCCAGGACCAGCAGCGGCAGGGTCAGCACGGCACCGATCCAGAAGCGCCGGGTCATGTCGATCAGCTCGGGATTCGCTTCCGGCTCCAGCGAAACCACGGTGGGCTCGAGGGCCATGCCGCAGATCGGGCAGTCGCCGGGCGCATCGCGCAGGATCTCGGGATGCATGGGGCAGCTGTACTCGACCCGGCTGGCCGCGACCGGCGCCGCCGACTCCAGGGCCATGCCGCATTTCGGACAGCTCGCTGGAACCGCGCTCTCGACGCCCGGGCACATCGGACAGATGTAGGGCCCGGCGCCGGCCGGGGCGGCCGGCCGCGCCATTGCGGCGCCGTGGCAGCAGGTCTGTGGTGCCGCTTCAGCCATTGCTGCCAGCCAGATCCTGGAGTATCGGGCAGTCCGGTCGGGCGTCGCCGTGGCACTTGGCAACCAGGTCGCCGAGCAGATCCCGCAGGCTTTCCAGCTCCCCGATCTTGCGTTCGATGTCCTGCAGGTGCTGCCGGGCGATCGCCTTGACGTCGGCGCTGGCCCGATGCTTGTCCTCGTAAAGCGACAGAAGCTCCCTGCATTCCTGGATCGAGAAACCCAGGCTGCGGGCGCGCTGCAGGAAGCGCAGGCGATGGACGTCCTTCTCGGAATAGCGCCGGTAGCCGTTGTCGCCGCGCGCAGCCGGCGTGACCAGGCCGGCTTCCTCGTAGTAGCGAATGGTCTTGGCAGGCAGGCCGGAAAGCGCTGCAGCCTCGCCAATGTTCATGAATTCGTCCTCGATATCTCGGATGCCCTTTTATAAATAAGGCTTCCAGTCACTGGAAGGTCAACCCTGCCAGCCGGCGCTGTTAAGGGAACCGTAGCGCCGGGCCGCTAGAAGGAGCAGAGCCCGGGAAGCTTCCCGATGGCATCGAACCCCGCATGCCCCGGGAGTACGCACTTATGGCCTTCTTCCTCTTGATTCTCGCCGTCCTGGCCCTTCTGACGGCCCTCCTCGTCCTAGCCAAGGCCGGCGCCCGTCACCGCACCGGCGCCATGGCCGGATCCGGCGTTCTCTTCGTCGTCGCGGCCGGACTGGTGGTGGCTACGGCCATCCGCATCGTGCCGCCGGGCCACGTCGGCGTCGCGACGTTGTTCGGGGCGGTCCAGCCCGGCGTCTACGACGAGGGCCTGCACGTCGTGAACCCCTTCTACAGCCTGGAGGAGTTCTCGATCCGCCGGAGCATGTTCGACTTCAGGGGTGTTGAGACCAACGGCAATGGCCGCCACGGCAGCGCCGGGGCCGAGATCGTCTCGGTCTCCGCGGACAGCACCCCGCTTCGGGTCGACATCGGCTTCCCGCTGCGCCTGAACGGTCCCATCGCCTGGAAGGTCTTTCAGCGGATCGGCCCGCAGCGCGTCGTCGCCTACCAGCTGGTCATTCCGGCGGCCCGCTCCGCCGTGCGCGACGCCGTCGCGGGCTTCAGCTGGCGCGACGCGGCCACCGGATCGCGGGACAAGCTGGCGGCGCGGATCGAGGCGCGCTTCCGCGAGCTGGTCGAGCGGGACCTGATCGCCGCCGGTTTCCCCGAGGAAGAAGCCCGTCAGACCTTCACGATCCAGCCGGTGCAGCTGCGCAAGGTCCTGCCGCCGAACAAGGTCCTGAACGCGGTCGCCGAGAAGATCGCCGCTGAAGAGGACCTAGAGCGCCAGAAGACCCTGACCCAGATCGCCGAAGAAGAGGCCCGGCGCCGTCAGAACGAAGGCCGCGGCGTCAATAACCTCTTCGCCGAGCTGCCCCAGGGCTTCAGCCCGAGCCAGATCCGCGAGGTCCTGGGTGCGATCGCGGACAAGACCCGGGCCGAGGCGATGATGAAGGCGGTCGAGACCGGGCAGGTCCAGGTCATGGTGATGAACGGCGCCCAGCCCTCGCTCGCCGTGCCGCCCAACGGGCATTGATCCGGTCGGGCGGCGGTCGATCCGGTTTCACGAAGCTGACAGCCGCGGTCCGCGGGCGGGCCGGGTGGCGCGGAAAGGGCGAAGATCCGCTTCCCCCTTTGCGTGATCGGCTTGGGGAGGACAGAGTCCAAGTTCGCGCCGGCCTGGAACGCACTTCCCTTGCCGCGCGACTCCCGGCAAGCATAACCCCACAACGGCATTGAATTCGATAACACTTGGAGGTCCCGTGGCAAGCGCGTCCTCGACGAAAGTCATCCTCGCCGCCCTTGTAGGCAACTTTCTGATCGCCGTGACCAAGTTCACCGCGGCGTGGTTCACCGGTTCCTCTGCGATGTTCAGCGAGGCAGTTCACTCCACGGTCGATACCGGCAACCAGGGCCTACTTCTCTACGGCCTAAAGCGATCGAAACGTCCTGCAGATGCCCAGCATCCTTTCGGCCACGGTCAGGAGCTCTACTTTTGGGCCTTCGTGGTGGCGATCCTGATCTTCGGCCTGGGCGCGGGGGTGTCGATCTACGAAGGGATCGCCAAGATCCAGGACCCGCATGAGATCACAAATCCGGTCGTGAACTACGTCGTGCTGGGAATGGCGATGGTCTTCGAAGCCGGCGCCTGCTGGGTCGCCTTCAAGGAGTTCAACCGGCGACGCGGTGCGCTCGGCTATTTCGAGGCGATCCGCCGCAGCAAGGACCCCTCTATCTTCACCGTCCTGCTCGAGGATTCCGCGGCCATGCTCGGGCTGATCGTCGCCATGGTGGCGATCGCCCTTGGTCAGGCGCTGGACATGCCAGTCCTGGACGGGGTCGGCTCGGTGGTCATCGGCTGCATCCTGGCCGCGACCGCGATCTTCCTCATCTGGGAGACCAAGCCGCTGCTGATCGGCGAGGCGGCGGACCCTGAGGTCGAGGCCTCGATCCGCCAAGTCATCGCTCGCCAATCCGGGATCCAGCGCACCAACGAAATCCTGTCCATGCACCTGGGACCCGAAGACATCCTTCTGAACCTCAGCGTCGACTTCAAGGACAGCGAGGA